>JAAZNR010000218.1 GCA_012798155.1 Thermogutta sp.
CTCGCCGTTCCCGGTCCGTCGTTTGCGATCGCGTGGCGGCGACCAGCCAGGCGTAATCGGGATCCGCGACGGAGGCGTCCTCCAGTGCCAGGGCGGCGCGGATGATCTCATCCGGCAGTCCCGCCTGGTCGCCGATCCGCACCGGCAGCTCCGTACCCGTCAAGTTCGAGGACGGGCCGGAGGGAGCGCCCACGGTGTGGGCGGGTCTGGCGAGGTGCCGGACAGCCGTAGTCTGCGATGCCGCCGTGGGGGATGGCACCGCTTCGCCGCCGCGCCGCAGCTCCACGCGAATGGGCAGCATTTCAGGCAGCGGCGGCCGCCAAGATCGATTCGCGTAACCGATCAGGCAGAGGGCCGCAATCGGAATCAAGATTCCCAGCGCCCAACGGTTAGGACGAGAAATAGCGTTCATGAGGTGGTCCACGGATGCAGCTATTCCCGAAGTATGACCCCGAACGGAGCCGGTAGAGATATCCGTTCCCGAAAAACGTAGGTTGCGGAAACGGCTCGGGCAAATCGACCGCGATTTTTTGCCGCGAATTCCCTCAAAGGCGATTGCGATGCCGCCCCGTCCGCCTCGGGCGAAGGGGGATGACGGTGCTCGTCGTTCGGCGGGTGACGATTCTAACGACTATCCGACCCGCCGGCCCAGCGCCAACGCCATTCCTTGACCATGCAGTAGGAGACGGGGACCACGAATAGCGTCATCAGCTCGATCAACATGCCCCCGAACGAGGGAATGGCGATCGGCACCATGACGTCGCTACCCCTGCCGACGCTTGTCAGAACCGGCAGCAGGGCGAGGACGGTGGTGGCGGTCGTCATGAGGCAGGGACGGATGCGCCGCAGCCCCGCCGCCACGGTGGCGTCGCGAATCTCGGCGATGCTCCCCGGCTTCCGTTGCGCGAACTGCTGATCCAGGTAGCCGGCGATGACCACGCCGTCATCGGTGGCGATGCCCCACAACGCGATGAACCCGACCCATACCGCCACGCTCAGGTTCATGGCCTTCATCTGGAACAGTTGTCGCACATGGGCGTCGAAGACCGAGAAATCCCCGAACCACGTCTTGCCGTAGAGGTACAACAAGAGGAATCCGCCGGAAGCCGCCACGAACACCCCGCTGAATACGATGAACGTGGTGGCCACGCTGCGAAACTGCAAGTAAAGGATGAGGAAGATGATGAAAAAGGTGAGGGGAACGACCACCGCCAGCGTCCGGGCGGATCGCACTTGACTCTCGTACGAACCGATGAACGTGGGCATCTCCGTCCCCGGCGGCAGGACCAGCTCTCCCTTTTCGTAGGCGGCTCGCAGCAGCTCTCGACATCCTTCCACCACGTCCACCTCGGCGAACCCCGGGAGTTTGTCGAAGATCACGTACCCGACCAACTTGGTGTCTTCGGAACGAATCTCCATGGGTCCCCGCACGTAGTCGATGTCGGCGACCAATTCCAGCGGGATTTGGGCGCCGGCGGAGGTCGTCACTAGGATGCGCTTCAATTGCTCGATGGAATCGCGGCGCTCGCGAAGATAGCGGACGCGGACGGGATAGCGTTCCCGACCCTCCACCGTCGTGGTAAGCGGCTCGCCGCCCACCGCCGTTTCCACAAGGTCCTGCACCTGGGCCACCGTGAGGCCGTAACGCGCCAGGTCGTCGCGGCGGAGGTGGATCTCCAAATAGGGCGAGGCGACCATACGGTCGGCGAAGACGGTCTTGGAATCCACGCCCGGCGCCCGGCGGAGGATTTCCTCCAATTGCAGCCCCACGGCTTGAATATCTTCGAGGCGATTCCCGCGGATGCGGGCGGCCATGGCGGCTCGAATACCCGTCTGCAACATGACGATGCGTGCGGCGATGGGTTGCAACTTCGGGGCCGACGTCAATCCCGGCAGCCGCGCCGCCCGTTCGATCAACTGCCACAAATCGTCGGCGGAACGGATTTCCGGCCGCCACTGGCGAAGCGGCTTGCCGCGGGGATCGGGGATCAGGTTTCCCGCCGCATCGCGAAGGAACTCCACGCGGCCGTTTTTCTCTTGATAGCGGTAATAGAGCCGCCGCCCATCGGCATCGACGGCGTATTCCGGTTTGTACGTAATGAAGGTTTCGATCATTCCCACGGGCGCGGGATCGAGGGCGCTTTCCACGCGACCCAGCTTGCCCACCGCCGATTCGACCTCCGGAATCGCCGAAACGGCCTTGACTTGCTTCGCCAGGTAATCCTGGGCTTGAGCCAAAGCGACGTGCGGCATGGCGGTCGGCATGAGGAGAAACGAACCTTCGTCCAATGACGGCATGAATTCGCGGCCCAAACCGGGAAACTCATGGCTCGCCCACACCCACCAGGAGCTGCTCCGCACCGAATCCGAAGCCACTCCCAGGGGCGCGAACAGCCGCGGAACGAAGCCGAACATGCGGTCGAACCCCAGCCACACGCACCCGCCCAAGAGCACGGCGGAAACGGGGAAAACGTAGAAAATCGCCTTGTGAGCGAGAAAGAATCGCAGGAGTTGCCCATAGAATCGTTGAAAAAGCAGGAACACCGCCAGGAGGGCGGCGATCACGCTGCCGCAGAAGACGGTGTTTCGCACCCATCCGGCGTCCGCCCCCAGCGGCATCCAGTCCTGCGAAAGCAGGAACACCCCCAGAACGGCCGCCGCCGCGGTGAGAGAGCGACGATAGATGCCCGCAAAGCGCGGCGCGAACTCCGCGATCAGGATATTGCCGGACCAAAGCAGCAAAGCCGGGAGGAGCCACCAAGCGAACGTGATCGCGCCGACGACTCCCGCCGCGGCCAGGGCGACCGCCGCGGTGAGCCGCAACCACGACTGAGGCCGCTTCACGCTGAAGAGAATGTGCGCCAAGGGAGGCAGCAGCGTCAGAGCCACGATCACGGACGCCAGCAGCGCGAACGTCTTGGTGTAGGCCAGCGGCCGAAACAGCTTGCCCTCCGGCCCGATCATCACGAATACCGGCAAGAACCCCAGGATCGTCGTACTTACGGCGGTCAGGACGGGACGCCCCACCTCCGAGGCCGCCCGGAAAATGACTTCCAATCTCGACTCTTCGGGCGATGCCTCTTCCAAATGCCGCAACATGTTCTCCGTGAGGATGATCCCCATATCGACCATGGTTCCGATGGCGATGGCGATGCCGGCCAGCGACATGATATTGGAATCCACGTGAAGGACCTTCATGCCGATGAAGGACATCAGCACGGCCAAGGGCAGCAACGACGAAATCAGAAGCGAGGAGCGGAAGTGGTTGACCATGATCAGAACGACGATGATGGTGACCAGCACTTGCTGGCGCAAGGCGTCGCCCAAGGTCCCCAACGTCTCTTGAATCAATTCCGTGCGGTCATAGAAGGGAACGACGGCGACCTGAGATCGGCGGCCGTCCGCCAGAGTTTTGACCGGCAACCCCGGCGCGATTTCGGCGATCTTCCGGCGGACGTTTTGGATCACGGCCATGGGGTTTTCGCCGTAGCGGGCGACGACCACGCCGCCGGCCGCCTCCGCCCCGCCCTTGTTCAGCACGCCGCGGCGCAGGGCGGGTCCGGTCGTCACTCGGGCCAGATGCTTCACCAAGATGGGCGTCTCGCGATCCGCCCGCACGACCGCGTTCTCCAGGTCCGCGATGTCGCGGATGAATCCGCGGCTGCGAATCATGTAATCCACGCCGTTGATCTCGATGGTGCGAGCGCCGACGTCCAGATTGGAACGGCGCACCGCGTCGAGCACTTCGGACAAGGTCACGCCGTAATGCGCGAGTAGTTCCGGATCGACGTCGACTTGGTATTCCCGTACGAAGCCGCCCACCGAAGCTACCTCGGCCACGCCCTCCGCGGATTGCAGGGCATAGCGGACCTGCCAGTCCTGAATGGACCGCAATTCCTCCTCGTCCCAGCCGCCGGTCGGTTTTCCGCTTTCGGGATCGCGGCCTTCCAGCGTGTACCAAAAGATTTGGCCCAGCGCCGTGGCATCAGGACCCAGGGTTGGTGAAACACCGGGCGGGAGCAGCCTTTGCGCGATCGGCAGCCTTTCCAGGATCCGCGTCCGCGCCCAGTAGAACTCCACCTTCTCCTGAAAGATCACGTAGACTACCGCGAAACCGAAATACGACGAGCTACGGATCGTCTTGACGCCGGGCACGCCCAGTAGCGACGTCGTCAGCGGGTAGGTGACCTGGTCCTCCACGTCCTGCGGCGATCGCCCCGGCCACTCCACCAACACGATCTGCTGATTTTCGCCGATGTCGGGCAGGGCGTCCACGGGCACGGGACTCCGCGGCAACCACGGGACGTCCCAATGGAACGGCATCACCGCCGCCCCCCAGCCCACCACCGCCCCGATGATCAGAAAAACCACCAGCTTGTTTTCCAGGGTGAAGCGGATGGTCGCATCCACCAAACCGGAACCGAAAGGATTGGACTCGCGCTGATTCATGGGAACATTCTCGCTGAAAGGGAGCATCATCGGCCGGTGCCAACCGCGACCGCCGGGCGGGTCTCGCGACTCGCGCGGAAAGTCCTTCCGCCGTCCTCATGGGGATGACTTGCGCGGCGGGTAAGTGGCCTCGGGCACGCCGCAGCGGAGCATCTTGGCGCCGAAATACGGGTTCGCGACGTCGCCTTCCATTTGCAACCAATTTGCACCGCGATTGGAAAAGGCCATCGGGCAGTGAATGCGGACCAACGGCCGGGGAAGGTCGTGCCCGGCCGGCCGGATCAGCTCCTCCGCGGCCCGCGACAACGAGTCGAAAGCCGCGCGCAGCGGCTCGATTTCTTCCGTCCGGGAGGCGGCGTCGCAAGCTTCGATCATCTGTTGCAGCAAGACGCGCCAGTGCCGTGATTGATCTTGGTCGAGGGCCGAGGCATCCAGCGACGCCAAGGCGCGGCGTACGCCTTGGAAACCGGCCTTCGCGGCGGCCGCGTCGTCTCCGGCCAGCGCTTGTTGGATTTCGAGGTATCCTTGCCAGACCGGGCGAAGCGCGACCGTGAAGTCGCGAGGGAAGGCGTCAGCCGTTGCGAGTCGCGATTCCGCCATCGCTTCCGTACTTGCCGCATGGTGATGTCCCGGCTGCATGCCCGCTTCGCCGGCCTCGTGCATCATGCTGGGCCGGCCGGCCAACTGGGCCGCGCTGTCGATTTTGAAATTGCCCCGCACCACCACCTGCTCGCCTTCCTTGAGACCGTCCAGCACGACGTATCCCTCGCGGACGCGGGCCCCCAAGACCACTTGCCGGCTCTCGAAGATCGGCTCATCCCTCCCGGCGGCGCGGACGTAGACCAGCGACCGCATCCCCGTAATCAGCGGCGCCGAGGCCGGGATCACCAGGGGCGGCGTCAATTTCTCCTCTCGCTCGGCGGTCGGGTAGCCCAGCTCCGTCAACGGGACCAGGTCCATACCGCATCGCGTGCAGCGGTCCGGCCCGTCGGCGGTCACATCCGGATGCATGGGGCACACCCATTTGCCCAAGAGGTCCGGCTCGAAGACTTGATCGCCGTCCGCCAATCGGGACTCGATCACTCCCCGCGCCAACATGCCGGGCTTGAGGCGCCCCGCCGGATTCTCCACGTTGACGCGCAGGCGGATCGTCCGCATCTTCTCATCCAGGGTGGGCTGGATAAAGGCCACTTGCCCCGTGAACTTCTCGCCCGGATACGCCTCCGTCTCGAACGTCACCGGCTGCCCGTACCGCACCCAGGGCAGATCCGCCTCGAAGGCATCGAAAAAGACCCACAGTTCGCTCATGTCGGCGATCGTGTAGATCGCGCTGCCGGTCTGGACGTAATCCCCTTCCTGGGCGTGCTTCGTGATGACGATTCCGCCTTGGGGAGCGTAGATCGTCATGTGGTCCGTGGTTGCCCGGCGGGCTTTGATCTCGGCAACCTGCTTGGGAAGGATGCCCCACAATCGCAACTTCTCCTCCGAACTCTTCAAGAGCGAGGCGGCGATGGAATACGCGGAACTGCCCGGCGCGGCGGACTCCAGAGACGCCATCGCCCGCAGCAATTCCTGCTGGGCCACGTTGAGTTCCGGGCTATAGATGTCCACCAGGTGATCGCCCTTGCGGACCGGCACGCCCGTGTAGTCCACGTAGAGCCGATCCAGCCGGCCGGGGAAGCGGGCGGAAATCGTCGTCCAGCGGGTCTCGTCGAACTCGATTCGCCCCCAAAGGCGGACTTCTCGCACGGGAAACAGCCGCCGCGCGGGCAACGTCTCCACCTCGGCAAGGGCTACCGCCTCCGGCGTCATGCGCAATTGGCGCGGCCCCGGCGAAGTCTCATTGTCCGAGACCGGAATCAGGTCCATGAAACAGATCGGGCACTTGCCGGGTTTAGACTGCCGAATCTGCGGATGCATGGAGCATGTCCAGATGACGCTCTTGCTCTCCGGTCGATTCACGTCGGCATGCGGCTCCGAATGCGATTGCGGCGGCGTGGCGCGGCCCCGTCCCAGCCGCCAACCGGCCACGAATACCAACGCCAAAGCGGCGAGAACGGCGTAACGGCGCACGGCGCGGAGGCCTTGCCGTAACTTTTGCGCGAACGGCATCACGGCTTTCTCGTCCGGCGGCGTCCGCGATTCTATCGCAGACTCACCGGAGGGAGACGAGACTTCTTCGGGCCGTTTGGATGGATCGGATTCCGCCATGATTATTTCCCCTTGTGAACTGGGAGCCTTCTTCAGGTCCCGAGAGGTTGCCGGCCGCCGGTAAACAAACGGCCCCGGTTCCTCCTTGTGTCGAAAGCAGCACACACGACACGATGCGGACGACAGGTAAATTGGGCCGCCGCTCCGAAAAACGCGCGCCTTGGCCCGGCTACGGCAGAGGACTGCCGCCCGACCGATGGCTTCCCGGCTGATGACGGCGTGGCCTCTCCGGCCCGGGAACAGCGATCTCGCGCGGGCCGGCGCGGGCAGTCATGGGTGCGCGAGGTACACCGCCCAAGAAAGCGGAAACCCGTCCGGCGGCAAGAGAGCGCGCCGAGCGCGCAAGATTAGATCTGCAAGACGCACAGGCGCAGATGGAGAGGAACCCTCTCGCGGCTTAGACCGGTCGGACCGGATCCTGCCGTGCCAAGGACGTCCCCACGCGGCTGCATCACGAAGAGAGCTACCGGAGACGCTAACGGGGCGACTCCCAAGCATAGCGGCTCGTTTTGCCCGTACGCCGAGACTTTCCCCGACGTCACCGCGGCATCCGGCGAGCAGCACTTGGCGGGAGGCGAATCCGGTGCATTTCGGCGGGGTTGGTCCGAGCTTGTCGGGCCGGCCTCCTCCGGCATCGCCGGGCAAGGAGGCAGGACGAGGTCCTTCGGGCAAAGCGGGCAGCCCTTCGGGGCCGGCTGGGAGGCGAGAATCTGCTTGACGCCGGATTGGAGCGCACAGACTCCGTGGGGAGTCCACCCCAACAGCAACCAAGCAGCGATCACCGCCCGAAATAGGGAATTCATCGCAACGACTTGGGACCTCGATCAATCACGCCCATTGCAATGGTACATTCTACGCAGCGTCCGGCACAAAAAACAACGGAGAGTGTCAAAAACCATTAGAAATGACGCCGGTTGCGACCAATAGCTGCGACCGATAGAAATCTCCCCATGCCGGGTCTTCCGGAAGGAAATGGTATGGAGTATTTCCCGATGAGTCGGCCGGATGATCGAGCGCGGAACGGTTGGCCGGCTGCGTGTAGAATAAGCTGCATACACGATGGTTGGATGGCCGAGTACAGAACGGTTGGGTGGCCGCGTGCGGAACCGATTGGGTGGCTGGGGTCGCAGCGGAGCGAAGCCCCCAGACGCCCGTCACACGGCCACGACGGGGCGTGGTCCTCCATCGCGGCGCATCCACCGCCGGCTTCGGCCGGTCGCTCCGCGCCCTTCGCAGAGCAAGGGGGAAAGCGAAAAACCCCTGCCCCCCTTTCGGTACCGTGAGGGGACATTTCTAATGGTTTCAAAATGGGGACGTTTCTGTTGGTCGCTTGGCCGCTGACACAGGCCCCGCGTCGGCTTGCCCAAGCTGGCCGGCGGCACCTATAATCGAAGTTTGGCCCAGGCGGACGATCATCGGCTCGCAGGTCGGGCAGGCGTCCGCGGTCCCGGCTTTCGCCTATGGCGCGGCGTTTCCCCGAGGCATCTCGACACTTGGTCTTTTTCTGGAGGACGGCTCCGTGGCGCAGGGTAAGTATTTGTTTACGAGCGAATCGGTGAGTATGGGGCATCCGGACAAGTTGGCCGACCGCATCTCCGACGGCATCCTCGACGCGCTGCTGGCCGAAGACCCCTCCAGCCGCGTGGCCTGCGAAACCCTGGTGGCGACGGGCATGGCCGTGGTGGCCGGCGAAATTACCACGCAGGCCGCCGTCAATTACGCCGATGTGGTCCGCGACGTGATTCGCGAGGTGGGCTACAACAGCGACGCGATGGGCTTCAACTACGAGACCTGCGCCGTGCTGGTCTCGCTCCGCCGCCAAAGTCCGGATATCGCCATGGGTGTGGACCGGGAAGGTGCCGGCGACCAAGGTCTGATGTTCGGCTACGCGATCGATCACACCCCGGAGCTGATGCCCCTCCCCATCGCGCTGTCACACCGCATCCTCAACCGATTGACGGAATTGCGCCAGGCGGGCAAGGTGAATTGGCTGCGGCCGGACAGCAAGAGCCAGGTCACCGTCGAGTTCGAGGGCGCCCAACCCGTCCGCATCGACACCGTCGTCGTATCCACGCAGCACGCCGCCGACGTGGAGCAGAAAGAGATCAAGGAATTCGTGATCGAGGAGGCGGTCAAGCCTGTCCTCCCCCCGGACCTGCTCAACGGCGGCATCAAGTTTTTCGTGAATCCGACCGGGCGTTTCGTGACCGGCGGTCCGCACGGCGACACCGGCCTGACCGGTCGCAAAATCATCGTTGACACCTACGGCGGCTGGGCCAGACACGGCGGCGGGGCCTTCAGCGGAAAGGACCCCACCAAGGTCGATCGCAGCGCCACCTACATGGCGCGGCATGTGGCCAAGAACATCGTGGCGGCGGGATTGGCCAAACGCTGCGAGGTCCAATTGGCCTACGCCATCGGGGTCGCCGATCCCGTCAGCATCTCCGTCGATACCGAAGGCACCGGCGAAATCCCCGACGGGCGGCTCTGCCAGTGCATCCGCGATCTGTTCCCCCTTACGCCCCGGGGGATCATCCGTTATCTGGACCTGCTCCGGCCGATCTATCGCAAGACGGCCTCGGGCGGACACTTCGGGCGGAGCGAGAAGGAGTTCCTCTGGGAAAGCACGCATCGCGCGGCGGAATTGCAAGAGGCGGCCGGTCGCATGGCCGTCCGTTGATGCCCCCGATCCTGGAAGGGCGCGGCTCATGGCCGACCGATCGCAGTTACTCGGCGGCTGGGAACGCTTTCGCGCTCGGGATGTCGTGGTGTTCAGCATTGTTTTCTGGATTGCCGCGGCCGCGGTGATCTTGGCCTGGCGCGGTGCGATCGTGCTCCGGCCGCCGGCGTCGGCCCTCCTCTGGACGCTCCTTGCCTTCGGCGGGTTGCTCGCGGCCGTCATCCTTGCCCGAATCGCCTGGCGGCAAGCGGCCCGGCGACGCGCGTTGCCTCGGGGCGTCGTCGGCCTTCCCGCGTGGAACGACGGCGACGTTTGCGGGTCGCACGGCGAGGTCGGGGAAGCGGAAGTCGGCGAGGAGAAAGAGGCGGCGGCATCATTATCACCAGCACCAACAACACCCGCAGGAGGAGAAGGCGGCGGCGGAGGAGGAGAAGTAGCAGCAGCAGCAGAAGAAGAAGAAGAAGAAGAGGAAGAAACAACAGCAGAAGAGGTGGACGGAGAAGAACAAGAAGAGGACGAAGCCGAGGACTTGCCGCCGCCCGACGTCTCCCAAAAATGGACGCGGCAGCGTCTTCCCGACGGCAGCGACGTCCTCGCCGCGTGGCATCGGTTGGAGTTTGTCCCCGGACAGACGCATCAGACGGTGCATCTTCCCTTCTGCCCGGCGTTCGACCGCCCGCCCGCGGTGGAGGCTCAGATCATCGAGGGCCCGGCGGGCAAGGTCAAGGTCTCGCGGGTCTGGGGCTTCGGCGCGCGGTTGGAAGTGCGGCTCACGGCGCCGCTCGACGAGCCCGGCGAAGTCCTGGTATTGACGGTTGCGCAGTGCCCGCCGGGCGAATGATCCGCGGCTTTCAAAGATCGCCGCAGCCGCTCAGGCCGACCGTTTGCAGATGGTCCGTCTCATTCACGCTCAAAAGGCGGAATTCGCCGGTCGCGGCGTCGGCCTCCAGCGTGGTGATCGAAGCGTTCTGTAATGCCCGCGGGATGCGATGCGCCTCGTGCGGCATCAAAGCGGAAAAGGTGACCGTGAATATCCGTCCGTGGGCGATGACGGCCGCTTTTTGGTAAGGCGCGGCCGCGATCCGCCGCAGCGCCGCGACTCCGCGTTCGGCCAGTTGCCGCCGGGATTCCCCGCCCGGAATCGTGTAGTCCATGTCGCCGCCGATCCAGCGGCGATACTCGTCGGGCCGGGCGGCCTCCAGGTCCCGCCGCAACTGGTCCTGAAATATCCCGGCGTGGATTTCTTTCAGGTCGTGATCCACGAAGATGGGGCACTTCGCGGCCGCCGCCGCCAGTTCGGCGGTTTGATAGGCCCGGCGCAGCGGACTGGTAAAGACGGCCTCGATCCCCTTCGCGCGGAGCGTCTCGGCCAGGGCGGCTCCTTGCCGCAGCCCCAGGGGCGAAAGAGGGACGTCGGATTGTCCCTGCACGCGCCCCTCGGCGTTGTACGTGCTTTCCCCGTGCCTGACGCAATAGAGTATCATGCCTCCTCCGTGCAGCCGCATCCCTCCCGAAAGCACAAGCTGCGCGCCTCGGCGGCTCGCGTCGCCGGACCGCGCTGGGGCGCAGAAAAACGACACGGCCGCTCCGCGAGAACGACCGTGTCGCGTCGTTCGACCCATACGCCGTCGCTTCACTCGCGGCCGGGATTCAGGCCTTGGCCTGCTCTTCCTTGTCGAAGGCCGAATCGAACGCCCGCTCGCTGCGACGGAAGTCCATCTTTCGCACGAATTCGCAGGCCTCCTTGGCCCCGTGTTCGCGATCCATGCCGCTGTCCTCCCACTCCACGGAGAGCGGGCCGTCGTAGCCGATGTCGTTGAGCGCCCGCATGATCTCCTCGAAGTTCACGCTGCCGCGGCCCAGCGAGCGGAAGTCCCAGCCGCGGCGCCAGTCGCCGAAGTTGAGGTGGCTGGCCAAGATGCCCGCCTTCCCATCCAGCTTCACGATGGCGTCCTTCATGTGGACGTGGAAGATGCGGTCCGGGAAGTGGCGGATGAACTGGGCCGGGTCCAGACCCTGCCAGATCAGGTGGCTGGGATCGAAGTTGAAGCCGAAGGCCTCGTGATACTTCAGGGCCTCCAAGGCCCGCTCCGCCGTGTAGAGGTCGAACGCGATTTCCGTGGGGTGAACCTCCAGGGCGAATTTCACGCCGCATTCCGAGAAGACGTCCAGAATGGGAATGAACCGCTCGGCGAGGAGATTGAAGCCGTCCTCGATCATCTCGGGCAAAACCGGGGGGAAGGAATACAGCAGGTGCCAAATGCTGGAGCCGGTGAATCCGTTGACGATGGAGACGCCCAGCTTTTGCGCGGCCCGCGCCGTGTCCTTCAGCTCATCGGCGGCCCGTTGATTCACGCCGGCCGGGTCACCGTCGCCCCAGACATGCGGCGGCACGATGGCTTGGTGCCGCTGGTCGATGAGATCCAAGACCGCCTGGCCCACCAAGTGATTGCTGAGGGCGAAGAGCTGCATGCCGTACTTTTGCAGCAGTGCCCGTTTCGCCGCGCAATAGCCGTCGTCCTCCAGGGCCTTTTGCACCTCGAAATGGTCGCCCCAGCAGGCCAATTCCACGCCGTCGTAACCGAACTCCTTGACCTTGCCGAGCAAGGTTTCCAAGGGGAGATCGGCCCACTGCCCAGTGAACATCGTGACGGGTCGCGCCATGTCATAACTCCTTGCTTGATTGAGAGTCAGCGAATCGTGCCTTGCGCAATCACACGGCGGAATCCATTTTGCCC
>JAAZNR010000219.1 GCA_012798155.1 Thermogutta sp.
AAGGCCGAGACGCGTTCCGGCCCTTTTTCCATCAGGCGACGGAATTGGGCCTCGATCTCGCCCAGCCCGCCCACCCCCGACCCGATCACGCTGGCGCACCGGTGCGGATCTTCCTTCGAGAAGTCCAACCCCGATTCACGAATCGCGTCGGTCGCGGCGACCAGGGCATACTGGGCAAAGCGATCGATCCGCCTCTGCTCCTTGCTATCGAGGTAGTCGAGGGGATTCCAACCGCGGATTTCACCGCCGATTCTCACTTTGAAAATCGAGGCGTCGAATCCCTCGATGGGGCGGACGCCGCTCTCCCCGCGACAAACGCGGACCCACATCTCCTCTGCTTTGCAGCCGAGAGGCGTGACCACACCCATTCCCGTAACCACGACGCGTCGTCTCATGCTCGGCAACTGATTTTTGAGGCGAAGGGTTTGAAGAAAGCCAACCGCGTTTCCGACGCCGCCTTCCCAGAGAGGGACTCAGCCGTTTTGCTCGCCTTCGGCTTCTGCGACGGCCTCCTGGATGTGATCGATGGCCTGTCCCACGGTCTGAATCTGGGAGGCCACCTCTTCGGGAATGGAAATGTCAAACTCGTCTTCCAAGGCCATCACCAACTCGGCCTGATCCAGCGAGTCCGCTCCCAAATCGTTCACGAAGTGAGCTTCGCGGTTGATCTGCTCTTGGCCGACCCCAAGGCTCTCCGAGACAATCTTCATGACGCGTTCTTCGATGGTCGCCACGTTCGTACTCCTCTTTCGTCTCGTTTCATCTCAAGTGGTTATGATGTACCCGTCTCCCACACCGGTGACGGGAGCGAAATCCCAAACGATACACCCCGATGCACCCCGAAATAGGGTCCCCCAATTGGTGGGTAGCCGCCTCTCATTCCCTGCGGCATTCGTCGGCAATTCTACTACGTTATCGGAAACGCCAAATCCTGTCCATATCGCCCAAGGTGAACCGGCATTCGTCCGCCTGCGTGCGTGGGCGCGGTGTCGGCACGCGAAGGGGGACGCTCACTCCGCAAGGCCGCCGTCCACCCGGAGTACCGTACCGGTGATGAACCCGGCGGCTGGGCTCGCCAGAAACAGCACCGCGTCGGCCACGTCCTGTGGTTCCCCCAGGCGGCCCAGAGGGGTTCGCTCTCGAATTTGCTTCAGCGCGTCCTCGCCCAAGGCGTGAGCCATCTCCGTGGCGATAAAGCCGGGGGCCACGGCGTTCACCGTCACTTGGCGGGAAGCCAACTCGCGGGCGACCGTGCGCGTAAAGCCGATCACGCCCGCCTTGGAAGCCGAGTAATTGGCCTGGCCGGGGTTGCCCATCAACCCCGAAATGCTCGCGATATTGACGATCCTGGCCCCGCCCGCTTTGATCAAGTACCGCGCCGCGGCCCGCGTAAACAAAAACGTGCCGCGCAAATTCACGTTCAGGACCGAGTCCCATTGCTCGTCCTTCATCCGGAGCAACAGGCCGTCTCGCGTGATGCCGGCATTATTGACCAAGATATCCAGCTTTTGATATTGCCGGATGACCGCGTCCACGACGGAGTTCACTTGCTCGCTGTCGGTGACATCGCAGGCAAAAGCCGCGGCTCGTCCTCCCTCAGCCTGAATGAGGGATACCGTCTCTTCGGCAGCCGCGACATTGACATCCACGCAGGCGATCGCGGCTCCACAGCTTGCCAGCGTTCGAGCGATGCACCGTCCGATACCCCTTCCGGCCCCGGTAACGATGGCGACTTTGCCTTCCAGATTGGCCGTTATTCGCGGCGCTGTCGCTTCCGTCATCTTGAATTACTCCTTTATCCCGGCAAAGCCCGTCGCGGACGCGCGGGCGTCACATAAACCGGCTGTCACGTAAGATTGCCATTTTTCGGGGCGGAACTCGGTGGGCCGGGCCGTCTCACACCTCGACGTTCTGGCACGACACGCCGCGATCGATTCGCCGCAGTAATCCGCGCAGGACCCTCCCCGGACCGACCTCGTAAAATCCGTCGAATCCCTGAGAGATCAGATAACGCATGGAATCCTCCCAAAGCACAGGCTCGACCACCTGGCGAATCAAGAGTTGCCGGATTTCGGCCGGATCATCATGCATGCGGGCATCGACGTTCGAAACGACCGGAATGCGGGGAGGATGCAGGGAGATCTTCGCCAGGGCCTCGGCGAGCCGGGAATCGGCAGGCTTCATGATGGCGGTATGAAATGCCCCCGCCACCGCCAGGGGAATGGCCTTCATGGCCCCGAAGGCCGGAGCCAATTCCGCCGCCCGTTCGCAAGCGGAAGTCGTACCGGAGACGACGATATTACCGGGACACAACAGGTTGGCGATCTGAAGGATTTCGCGCCCCCTCGCCTCGCGGCACAAGCGATCGACCTCGGAACGCTCGAGGCCCAAAATGCTGACCATGCCGCCGAGCGTCGCGTCCGCGGCGTCTTGCATCGCTTCGCCGCGTTTCTGTACCAGCCAAAGGCCGTCCTCGAACGACAGAACGCCGGCGAATACCAGCGCGGTGTATTCGCCCAAACTCAACCCGGCCGCGGCCTCGCACGACAAGACCACATCGGGGGCGTCCGCGCGGAGCGACTCCAGGGCCGCCAAGCTGGTCACGAAGATTGCCGGTTGACTTACCACCGTGGAGTCCAATTCCTCGGCCGGCCCTTCGAAACATAGCTTGGCCAAATCATAGCCCAACACGTCGCGCGCGCGATCGTAGAGCGCCCTCGCGGCGGGAACGGCCTCGTAGAGGCGCCGCCCCATGCCGACGGTCTGCGCACCTTGGCCCGGAAAGAGAAAGGCGATCCTACCCAAAGCTGCCTCGTGTCGAGATTCCGACTATTGGGATTTCTTCTTCCGCTTTTTCTTCGCCTCTACGTCCACGACCGTCCTTCCCATGTAATAGCCGCACTTGGGGCAAACGGCATGGGTAGGAACGGGCTCGCGACATTCCGGGCAGTAATTCAACGGGCTGACCGTCAAATGATCGTGGGCGCGGCGCGAGCCCGTTTTCGCGTTGCTCTGTCTTCTTTTGGGTACAGCCATAACTTCTCCCGCTTTGTGCAGCCGCATTGGATCGCGCGGCAATGGACGCCCAGGCGCCGCCGCGCGACATTCGCCTCAGATGCCGGTAGTCGTCACCGAACGCCACGACCAAGCGAAATCTCGCGATCCGGCCTCCTCCCGCCGCACCGCCGCGGCGTCGGCGCCGCACTTCACTGCCGCAGGACCGCTTTAATGCCGCAGGATCGCTTGTAACTCCCCCAACCGTTCAGCCGACTAATTTCGATCGGTTCTCACCCCCCATGCCTGCTTCAGCGCGACTCGACTCCGAACTTCGAATCAATTCAACTTGCCAAGCCGAAAAACAGCCCATCCGGGTGGGTCGCAGCCGTCTGCCATACGGCTTCCGCACTGAGCCGGGGTCGCGCTCGGAATGGCACTTCGGAATGAATACGAAACGATCATCGTAGGGGG
>JAAZNR010000220.1 GCA_012798155.1 Thermogutta sp.
GCTAGGAGCGCCCTGCCGGCCCTGGAAAAGGCCCTGCAATCGGCCGGCCCCGTGGCGAGGGTCTCCATCGAGGAGGCCCTGAAAAACATCCGCGCGGCCTCCACGCCATGAACCGGGTACAAAAAGGCATTTGAGTTTATGCCGGAGTAGCCGGTGCGTCCTCCTTGGGGATGGATCGACGGTAGAAGTAGGAATCCGAGTCGCCGGCGCGGGCCGGCCGGTGGAATCGCCGCCAAGACGGGCGTCTGGGGGCTTCGCTACGCTACGACCCCAGCCACCCTGTCGCCCTGACATCGCTACGGCCCCTCGATCGCGGATGGGATGACTCTATGAACGCAACCGATGCTTCCGCCGGCGGGACTGATGCCCTTCGCCGCAGGCTGGCCTGGGCCGTCAAGATCGCCCGCGAGGCGGGGGAAATCACGCTCCGTTATTTCGGATCGAACCTCGAAGTCGAGTGGAAGGCGGACGATTCGCCCGTTACGGTCGCCGACCGCGAGGCCGAGAGCCACCTGCGGCGGCGGATCGCGGAGGCCTTTCCGGAGGACGGCATCGTGGGCGAGGAATGGGGGACGGCGGAAGGCTCCGGGGCCTATCGCTGGATCCTCGATCCCATCGACGGCACCAAATCATTCATTCACGGGGTGCCGCTGTACGGGACGTTGATCGGGATCGTTTACGAAGATCGGGCCGTGGCCGGGGTCGCCCGCATTCCCGCCTTGGACGAGGGCGTTTACGCCGCCGAGGGCATGGGGGCGTGGTATGTCCGAGGGGAAGCCCCGCCGCGGCCGGCCCGCGTCTCGTCCTGCGACCGCTTGGCGGAGGCCGCCTGGGTCACCAGCGAGGTGGCCAACTTCGACCATGTGGGCCGCCGCGACGCCTTTTTCCGCCTGCAAGAGGCCGCCCGGCTGGTCCGCACCTGGGGCGACGCCTACGGTTATCTGCTCGTCGCCACCGGGCGCGTGGATTTCATGATCGATCCCTTGATGCAGGTCTGGGACGCCGCCGCCGTGGCCCCCATCATTCGCGAGGCCGGCGGACGCTTCAGCGACTGGAAGGGGGTCTATTCCTTTTCGTCGGGCAACGGCCTGGGATCGAACGGCTTGCTGCACGAGGCCGTGCTGGCCGTCCTTGCCGGGACCCCGCCGCAAGCGACGGCGGCAGGGAGTTGAGAAACGCCCCCGGCCGCCCGCCGGCAAGAGGTGAACGCGATCCCCGCCGCGGCGCATGCCGAGCCGGTTGCGATGCCGCCTCCGAACTGCTCACGGTCGCGGCGACATCGCCGGCTGGACGCTACCTATCGTGCTCCGGTTGCAACGGCGCAAACGGCTCGCGAGTGCCCCGCGGACCTTGTCGCAAGGCGGCATTTGCCCGGATAATGCGGATAGGCGCGGTCGTCGGCCCGGATACGCACACGATCGTCGGCCCGTGAACCCATCGGCAGCGGAGCATCGGCGGAACCTGAACGACTCATCGCAATTCGGCCGGGGACGTCGGCCGGGGACGGACGGCTGCCTTCTCCGAAGACGCCTTTTCCCTCTTCGCCGTGCGGCCGTCCGGCCGGGCGAGTAAAGCGGCCACCTTACCACGATACATCCTTACCCCACGGATCGATGATGGATTCCGAGCAACCCATCCCCGGCGAACAACCGACCGAAGCAGCCGCCTGGTCCAAGCGCGTCCCCTTTCAGGTCGATGTGGGGGGGATCATCCAGTTGATGGGCGAGTCCCTCTACAGCCGCTCCGAGGTCGCCGTTCGGGAATTGATCCAAAACGCCCACGACGGGATCATGCGGCGGCGGGCCGAGGAGGTGACGTTCCAGGGGCGTATCGACTTGCGGCAGGACCCCGAACGGCACCTTTTGGAAGTCA
>JAAZNR010000221.1 GCA_012798155.1 Thermogutta sp.
TCGTTCCCAGGCGATCACGATTTTCCTTGGTGCACAACTTTGCTCAGTGCACGACCGGAGCGGTAATCATGAACACGGTTTCGGACGCGATCCTCGTGACCGGCGGGGCGGGCTTCATCGGCAGCAATTTCGTCCGCTTTTGGCTCCGCGAGGAGTCCGGCCGACTGGTCAACCTCGACAAACTCACCTACGCCGGCAACCTCGACTCCTTGGCCGATGCCTTGCAAGACCCCCGCCACGTGTTCGTCCAAGGGGATATCTGCGACGGCCCGCTGGTCCGCCGATTGCTCGACGAGTATCGCCCCTGGGGCGTCGTCAACTTCGCGGCCGAGTCGCACGTCGATCGCTCCATCGACGGCCCCGCCCCCTTCGTGGAGACGAACGTGGTGGGCACCTTCCGCCTCTTGGAGGCCTCGCGCGACTATTGGAACGGCCTGGCCCCCGACGATCGCTCGCGATTCCGCCTGCTCCACGTTTCGACCGATGAGGTGTACGGCTCGCTGGGGCCTACCGGCTATTTCGTGGAAACCACGCCCTACGCCCCGAACTCGCCCTATTCGGCCTCCAAGGCGGCGGCCGACCATTTCGCCCGAGCCTACTTCCACACCTACGGCCTGCCGGTGCTGGTGACGAATTGCTCGAACAATTACGGCCCTTACCAGTTTCCCGAAAAGCTCATCCCCCTGATGATCCTGAACGCCCTGGAGGGCAAGCCCCTGCCCGTCTACGGCGACGGCGGCAACATCCGCGACTGGCTGTACGTGGAGGACCATTGCCGGGCGATTCGTACCGTGCTGTGCCAGGCCCCGCCGGGCGAGGAATACAACATCGGCGGAAACTGCGAGCGGACCAACCTCCAAGTGGTGCACGCCATCTGCGAGATCGTGGGGCGTCTCCGGCCGGACCTGCCCCACAGGCCCAAGGACCTCATCACGTTCGTCCGGGATCGGCCGGGCCACGACCGCCGCTACGCCATCGACGCCGCCAAGATCCGCCGCGAACTGGGCTGGGAACCGCTGGAAGACTTCCAGTCCGGCATGGAACGCACGGTCCGCTGGTACATCGAGAACCCGACCTGGGTGGATCGGGTAACCACGGGGAAATATCGGCGGGAACGCCTCGGCCTGGGCGAACATCGAGCCGGAACGTCTCAGCCGGTTTGAGACAACTGCGGTACGGAATTAGTGTCACGCCCGGCTGCCGCTGTCGGCCACGGCCGGCAGGATCCGCCGAAGCCCGCCGTAACCCATTAAGTAATGGGAACTTATGGGAAACGTGCTCCACGGCGGCGAACCGCGGTAACGTGGGGTATCGGCCGGCCCAACGCAAGATCGGGGGGTGATGGGTACTCCACGGCGGCGAAGCGTGGTAACCCCCCTAAAGGCGGAGAGGACAGGATTCGAACCTGCGAGGGGCGGAACACCCCTACGGATTTAGCAAACCCGCGCCTTAGACCACTCGGCCACCTCTCCGGATAGGCAATTGCTCTTCGTATACTCTAGCAAGCCGAAAGCGGCCGGGCAATGCGGGGCAAGCAGGGGCGTGGGCAGGGGCAAGTCAGCGTCTCAGCATAGGGCAAGTCAGGGTCTCGGCAAGGCGCAAGTCAGGGTCTCGGCACGCACTTTTGTCCCAGAGTACGCCGCCTTTTTCAACTACCCCGTACACAACTCTCGATCATATCCTGGGCAAGTCAGGGTCTCGGCATGAACATGTAAGGTGCCGGCACGAGATGCGATAACGGCACTTGCGGCCGAGTCGGCTTGTCCCGAAGCCTTAGTCTGCGGCGATTCCCGGCGATGAACCGCTGCGGGATTCGGCCGACGTGGCGCGGACTATTGCCGACATCTCGCGGGTTTCTCAACCCTTAACGACGACACCTCGCGGACTATGAAAGCCCACCTCTTGCAGACTATTAAAACTGGACTTTTGCAAATTGTGGTGACAAGTTCTCGTCCGCCTTGGAAGAGGGTTATGGTGAGGGCAATTCAGCCGCGAAAACGGCTTGCCGCGATTGCCCAACTTCACCAAGCCATCACCCGCTGCCCCTCTCCCAGAGGGAGAGGGGAGCAGTTTGCAAAAGCCCAGTTAAAACAGAGGATCCGGACGCAAAAGGCCCTGTGGCAAGTCAGGGAGAAAGGGTAAGATTTTAGGATTGCGACATATTCACTGATCCCCTATTCCAGACGCGGCCGTTGTAATATCGGTCAGCCGGGAATCCTGAACTGCGTTGATCCTCGTCGCGGCGGAGGGCGTATGATACCAATCCTCAAGAAGGAGCAGGCGGCCCCTAACATCTTTGAGTTGGTGGTCCGCAACCCGCGGTTGGCGAAAAAGGCTCAGCCGGGCCATTTCGTGATCGTGATGGCCGACCCCGCAGGCGAGCGGATACCGCTGACGATAGCCGACTTCGATCGCGAGGCCGGCACGATCACCATGGTCGTGATGGCGGTGGGGACCTCGACCCGCAAGCTCGTGGGGTTGAATCCGGGCGATTGCCTGGAAGCCATGATCGGCCCGCTCGGTCGGCCGAGTGAGATCCAGAGTTTCGGGACGGTGGTCCTGGTCGCTGGAGGGGTAGGGGCGGCCCCGATCTATCCCATCGCCCGGGGGCTTCGCGAGGCTGGCAATCACGTGGTGGTCATTCACGGCGCGCGGTCCGCGAATCTCCTCTTCTGGGAGGACCGATTGGCTGCCGTGAGCCACGAATATGTAATCACAACCGACGACGGCACAAGGGGAGAGAAGGCCCTGGTGACCGAGCCGCTCCGCCGTTTGCTGGAAAGTCGCGGCGACCGCATCGGCTGTGTTTACGCCATCGGTCCGGCCGTGATGATGAAGTTTTGCGCGGAGACGTGCCGACCCTTCGGCGTGAAGACGGTTGCCAGCTTGAACACCATCATGATCGACGGGACCGGCATGTGCGGGGGCTGCCGGGTGAAAGTCGGCGGCGAGACCAAGTTCACCTGCGTGGACGGCCCGGAGTTCGATGCCCTGGCCGTCGATTGGGACTTGTTCCTTGCGCGCCACAAAGTGTATCAGCACGAGGAAAAATGTTCGCTGG
This sequence comes from Thermogutta sp., assembly GCA_012798155.1. Lineage (GTDB taxonomy): Bacteria > Planctomycetota > Planctomycetia > Pirellulales > Thermoguttaceae > Thermogutta. The sequence goes on from JAAZNR010000221.1 coordinate 3,062, forward strand.
AGCGGTACGTCTCTCGGCAGGAAAGGATGCAGGCAGCCCATGGGTGAGTCAGCCACGAACACGCAACGGCGTCAGCGCGTGCCGATGCGGGAGCAGGATCCGGCGGTCCGCGTTCGGAATTTCCAGGAGGTGCCGCTGGGCTATACGGAAGAGGAGGCGCGGGCGGAGGCCGCGCGGTGTCTTCAGTGCAAGCGTCCCTCTTGCGTCCAAGGCTGCCCGGTCAACGTCGAGATTCCCGCTTTTCTCAGGTTGGTGGCCGAGGGCCGATTCGCCGAGGCGGCTCGCCGCATCAAGCAGCGGAACGCCTTGCCGGCGGTGTGCGGGCGCGTCTGCCCTCAAGAGTCGCAGTGCGAGAAGCATTGCGTTCTGGGCAAGCGTTTCGAGCCGGTCGCCATCGGTCGCTGCGAGCGTTTCGTGGCCGATTTCGAGCGGGAGAACGGCCTCGTTCAATTTCCGGAAAAGGCCCCGCCCAACGGCAAGAAGGTGGCGGTGATCGGGGCCGGCCCGGCGGGCTTGACCGTGGCCGGCGACCTCATCCTGTTGGGCTACGAAGTCACCATCTTCGAGGCCTTCCATCGGCCGGGCGGAGTCTTGATTTACGGCATTCCCGAGTTCCGGCTGCCCAAGGGCATCGTGGAAAAGGAAGTCGAGTACCTGGCCGCGCTCGGCGTCCGCATCGAGCTGAATCAAATCATCGGCAAGACGCTGACGATCGACGAGCTTCTGGACGAGGAAGGCTTCGACGCCGTGTTCATCGGCGTGGGCGCCGGCTTGCCGATGTTCCTGGGAATCGAGGGAGAAGACCTGGGCGGCGTCTATTCGGCCAACGAATATCTGACTCGCATCAATTTGATGAAGGCTTACCGCTTCCCGGAATTCGATACGCCGGTGGTGCGGGGCAGGCGGGTGTGCGTGATCGGCGGCGGAAACGTGGCCGTGGACGCCGCTCGCACGGCGCTCCGCCTGGGGGCTGACGAAGTACGCATCGTGTATCGCCGATCGCGTGCCGAACTCCCCGCCCGAGCCGAGGAAATCCACCACGCCGAAGAGGAAGGCGTGCGGTTCCAACTGCTGACCAATCCGGTGCGATTTTTGGGCGACGACCGCGCCATGGTCCGCGGGATGGAGTGCCTTCGCATGGAGCTGGGTGAGCCGGACGCCTCGGGTCGCCGAAGTCCCGTGCCCGTCGCCGGCTCCGAGTTCCTGATCGAAACCGATCTGGTGATCGTGGCCGTCGGCTCCGGTTCCAACCCTGTTCTGGCGCAAAACGTGCCGGGGCTGACCTTGAACCGGCGGGGTTATATCCAAACGGACGAGTACGGCCGCACGACGAAGCCGCGGGTTTGGGCCGGCGGCGACATCGTCACGGGCGCCGCGACCGTCATCCAGGCCATGGGAGCAGGCCGCATCGCCGCGCAGGACATTCACATCGAACTGACTCGCGAGATGGCCGACTCGCCGCCGAGAGTTTGACCGCGGCCGGCCTCTTGCCGCGCGGAGGGTGTCGCGAAGATCGGGCGGGCAGCCGGTCCGCCGGGCGGGCGTTTGCGGCGCGGGTCTAATACACGCGGAGCAGGACGGGGATGATGTCGTGCAAGTGGCACCACTCCAAGAGTTCCGTGCCGATGAAGACCAGGCCGATCAGGGCCGCGTCGAAGATCGCTCGATTGAAGGCCCGGCACTGCAAGTCCACCGCAGGCGGGCAGCGAAAGAGCCAAGGCTTGGGAAAAACGGCCGGCACGCCGCGAGCATAGCGCTCGTATTCCTCGCCGAACAATCGGCGGAGCCGGTCCTCCTCGCGGCGAATGACGGGCATGTGCGTGAGAAAGAAGATCGTGACCATGGTCCCGGTAAGCACGAGGGATTCCATGGCCAAACCGGCGCCCAGGAATCCCAGGAAAGAGAAGAAATAGAGGGGATGCCGCATGACGGAATAGGGGCCGTCTTGGATCAGCCGCACGTCTTTTCGCCCCGCGATATAGCCCGCCGACCAGATTCTACCGATGGCGGCCAAGAAGAGCATCCCGCTGCCGACCAGTTCGAAGAGGAGATTCGGCAGGCCGTCCTCCCGGTAGACGTGATGCACGAAAAGGACTCCGCCGGCGACCAGCCA
>JAAZNR010000222.1 GCA_012798155.1 Thermogutta sp.
CAAGCAGGCGGCTTTCGCCAAATTGCCCGAGATGCGGCGACAGATCAAGGAATTGCAAGAGGCCGTCCGGCGGCTGTCGTCCGGCAAGGTGGGCGAACGGCGTGAGGTCGCTTGACACTGCTCCCCGCCGGGCGTCCGCCCGGCCCTGGCCGCGCCTTGTCGCGGAGGCGTCCCTTCGGCCCGGGGTTTTCTCGCCGCCCATTACTTCATCGCGAGTGTCACGAACCATGTGCGGACTCGCCGTCCCAAACCGAGATTCTCGCCAACCGACCGCGTTCCCAAGCGACGATGTCTCTTGCGCCGCGACGATCCCCAGCCGGATCGGCCTGATCGCCGGGTGGGGCGACTACCCGATCCTCCTCGCCCGCACCCTGCACGAGCGCGGAGTGGCCGTCTTCGGCTTGGGCGTCCGCGGGCACGCCGACCCCGTCATCCGCGATTACTGCCGGAAATTCGGCTGGATCGGGCTGGGGCAACTCGGCCGGGCCGTGCGATTCTTCCGCCGCCACGGCGTGGCCCATGCCGCCATGGCCGGCAAGATCCACAAAGTCATCCTCTTCCAACGTTGGGCCTGGTTGCGGCACCTTCCCGACGGATATGGGTTGCGGACCTTCGCCCCCCACTTCCTGCTCCGGGCCAAGGATAATCGCGACGATTCGCTGCTGGGAACGGTCTGCGAGGCCTTTGCCCGCCGCGGCATCCGCATGTATCCCGCCACCGATTTCGTCCCCGAAGTCTTGGTGGAACCCGGCGTGCTCACGCGGCGGCAACCGACCGCCGCGCAGTGGCAGGATATCGCCTTCGGCTGGCGGATCGCCAAGGAGATGGGCCGGCTCGACATCGGCCAAACCGTCGTCGTCAAGGACCTGGCCGTGCTGGCCGTGGAGGCCATCGAGGGGACCGATGCCTGCATCCTTCGGGCGGGAGAACTGTGCGGCGCCGGCGGCTTCACCGTGGTCAAGGTCGCCAAACCGCAGCAAGACATGCGATTCGACGTGCCCACCATCGGGATGAATACCGTCCGCAACGTCGCGGCCGGGCGGGGAGCGGTCCTCGCCGTCGAGGCCCAAAAGACGATCTTCCTGCACCGCCGAGACGTATTGGACCATGCCGATGCGAACGGCGTGGCCCTGGTTGCCCTCGGCGGATCGTGGGCCAAAGCCCTCGGCGGATCGTGAGCCAAAGCCCTCGTCCGCGTGCCCACGCCGCTTGCAACGCAGTACACTGACCGATGTGGCTTCTGTTCCGCCAGGCAATGCGGTATCCCTCCCGCCCGCGCTGGATTTCGAGATGCCGTCGCCAGAGAATCAACGGACGCCTCGTCTTTCCGACGATCATCGGCTATCTTCGGGTTTCCGACGATCATCGGCTATCTTCAGCGGCCTCTGGGCATGAAAATGCCACACCGACCGACGCCGGCGGCTATGTCTGGGCACGGCTGTGGCGAACCAGGCTCACCTCGACAAGAGGCCCGAAAAGACGGTAGAATGCCAATGATGGCTATGCCCCGCTTGCGGCGCATGCCGCAAACCGATTCGACCCAAGCAGCAGAACTCAATATCTCCATTGCGGTCGGTATGGATGTCTTGCGTTGGTTCTTGGCCTTTGCACCGGTCGCGATCTATTTGATGATCGTGGGCGGCTTGAATCTCGCGCGGCGACCCGTCCTTTTGACGGGGACGCAGGATCGGCTCTTGCTGGGCCTGTCGCTGGTGGGTCTGATCATCGTCGGGCCGATGGAACTGTTCCTTCCCATGGCCGCCTATATCCACTACGGCGGGGCGGTCTGGCTGATTTTGGTAATCCTTCTCTCGCTGGTGGTGGGCCTGGTGATTCTCACGTCGCCCCCGCGTCTTGTGATCTTCAACACGGCGCCCCATCAACTCCGCGCCGTGGTCGCCGAGACGGCGCTCGAATTGGACCAAGCGGCGCGTTGGGCCGGCGACTGCCTGCTGCTCCCCGGCTTGGGGATTCAACTCTTTTTGGTCGCTTCGCCCGGTTGGCGTAACGTCACCTTGTCGGCGATCGGCCCGCATCAAGACCATCAGGGTTGGCGAACATTCGGAAGGGCCTTGGCGAGCCGCTTGGCGGCGACGGAGGTGCCGCCCAACCCCCGCGGTCTGGTGCTGATCGCGGCGGGATTGGCGCTCTTGGTCGCCGTCAGCGTGGGCGTCTTCCAAGGGAACCCCACGGTGGCGGCCGTTCTCAATCGGGTCATCCCCTTCTAGGTCCGTGTCCGCCGAAGGTCGCGCGGACTGTTCGCCATCCCGGCGGCGTGTCCGGTCCCGGCGTCCGCCGACGCCCCGGTTTTCTTGTTGGCAAAGGGTTTCCCTTCCATGGAAAGATATTTCGTTCGATACGGCGTTACCCGCATCTTGGGCGTCTTTTCTCCGCCCAGCGAGGCTCAAACGTTCGCACGCGGCGACCAAGTCATCATTCGCACGGATCGCGGTCTGGAGGCGGGCGAGGTCCTCGGACCCGTCACGGAGCGCGGCATCAACATGCTCGGCACGCCGCCGGAAGGACGCATCTTGCGGAGCATGACGCCCGACGACCAGCGGGAAGTGGTTCGCATCCGTCGCCAGGCCGAGGAGGAGATCGAGATTTGCCTCCGGCACGTCCAAGAGTTGGGCCTCGAGATGGAGCTGGTGGACGTGGAACACATCTTCGGCGGGGAGCGGATCATCGTCTATTACCTGGCCGATCAACGAGTCGACTTCCGCGAACTGGTACGTCGCCTGGCCGCCGAATTCCACACCCGCATCGAAATGCGGCAAATCGGCGTGCGGGACGAGGCCAAGCTCCTGGGCGACTACGGCGATTGCGGCAAACAGCTCTGCTGCAACACGCACCTCTGGACCATGCCGCCCGTCTCCATGAAGATGGCCAAGCTGCAAAAGGCGACGTTGGACCCGGCCAAGATCTCGGGCCGATGCGGCCGCCTCAAATGTTGCCTCCGCTACGAATTCGAGCAGTACGAGGAACTGCTGGAAAGGCTGCCGCCCGTGGGCAGCGAGGTGGAAAGCAAGGACGGCCCGGCCAAGGTGATCGGGCACGAAATCCTGGCGCAAAAAGTCCTCATCGAGACGCGGGATCGCGTCCGCAAGCTGGTTGCGCTGGATCAGGTGCGGGTAGTGGAGCCGGCCGCCCCCGCGGAAAAGGCGTCGCGGGCTGCCGAAGATGTCTCATGAGGCCGCTGCGGTTCCCGGCCTCTCGCGCCGCCCTCGGATGCCCCTTGCCCTTAGGCATTCCGCAGACACGATACCGATATTGGCAAGATACTGGTATTGGCAATATGGGAATCTGCTGCCGGGTTCAGACGATGGCGAGACTGGCGGGATGAGTGATTCCCGGTTTGCCCCACCACGTGACGCAGCGTGGCAACCGTCGATACCAGACGTTCTTCAACGATGGGGACTACGCGGCTTACCTCTGGACTTTTGCAAATTGTGGTGACAAGTTCTCGTCCGCCTTGGAAGAGGCTTATGGGGAGGGCAATTAGCCGCGAAAACGGCTTGCCGTGATTGCCCAACTTCACCAAGCCCTCACCCGCTGCCCCTCTCCCAGATGGAGAGGGGAGCAGTTTGCAAAAGTCCAGTTACCTGCAACTGACGGACGCTAGGCAGTGCTTCCTTTCTCCATCGCTCGGAGGGCAGGATTGCGTTCGCAGGCCGCGGAAGGGAGGCCGACCACGAAAGCTCAAAACCTCTTAAACTGCCAAAACAAGCATCGTGTCCCCGGAGTTCCGCCAATTCCACCAGCACAATGCCTTTCACACCGCGCCCTGGGCAAGCCCCGGCGCTAAACCCCTCACCACTTATACCATTCACCGCTCACTCCAGCACCCTCACTTTGATGTTCCGGTACCTCACGAACTGCTTGGTGTAATCGCCGCCGCCGTGGACCTGCAGCGCGATGCCGCCCGTGTCGGGATGGCGCTTCTCCTTGTCGGTCCACTCCATGAACCGCACGCCGTTGATCCAAGTGACGATGGTCGGCGGGTTGCCCGTGATCTTCGCCCGGAACTCGTTCCACCGGCCGTGCTTCCAGAAACTGGGCCACTCTTCGGGCGACACGGGGAGCGGGAAGGGGCAATCCACTTTCGTAATCACCTCAGGGTTGGCGCCGAAATGGAAATTCCTCACGTGGATCCCGCCCGAGAGCCCCTCGCCGTAGATGCCCATCAAGTTGCCGCCCCCGTGGTAGTCGATGAGGGCCTGGTAGGCCTGGCCCTGCTCGGTGCTGCGGAGGAAGAGGCCGCTATCCGGGCCGTAGTCGTTTTTCATCTCGACGATCACCTCGAAGTCGCCGAACCGGCGGTCGGTGATGACGATGCCGCCGTTGCCGGGCTTGTCCTGGCTGCCGACGATGGCCCCGTCCTCGACGACCCATCGGCCGCCGGTGCCGTGGCCCGTCTTGCTGGAGACGTGCCAGCCGTCGAGCGTCTTGCCGTCGAAGATCGGCACGAAGCCCTTTTCGTCGAGCTTGTCGCGCTGGGGCTCGCCGGCCGCGGCCCAGGCCGCAAGGCACAGCGCGAGGGAGAGACACGTGGCCGCCGTCAGGGTGCGCGACATGGGTAGCTCCTTGTGCAAAAGCCTAGGGAAACTGTCGGGACCGGCCCGGCAGCGTCAGGCATTCTAGTCAAGGCGGATGGCCGACCGCAAGCCGGCGGTCCCCGCTTTCCGCTCTGCCGTTTTTGGGTGCAGCCTGCTGAAGTTCTTCGGCCCGCAAACACGGCTGGGGGACATCCACCCCGGCGCGGCGGACGAGTTCTGCCGCCGGCTGCAAGCCGGTGAGAGAAATAAGCGGCAGGGAAAAGCCCTCAGCCCGGCGACGGTCGCCAAGCGGATCGAACGGGTCAATGCGTTCTTCCGAGACGCCCTACGGCGGCGACTGATCGCCGAGAACCCGCTCGAAGAGGTTCGGTTACCCAAGGTGAACGACGAGGATCGGCGGGCTTACGTGTCCGTGGAAATCGTCGAGCGGCTGATCGAGGAAACCCCCGGCGCGGAATGGAAATTGCTCTTGGCAATGGCAACGGGAATCGACCAAGGCGGCGGAGCGGGGCTGGTGGGGGAACGTCAACCTGCGGCAAGGATTGCTGCGGCTGATAGCCCACATCGGAGAGCAGCCTTGGCCCAGACTGTGGCATGTGCGAGCAAGCGCCGAAACGGACCTCGTGGCTCGCTTTCCCGTCCGCGTCGTGGCGGAATGGCTGGAAAATACCCTCCGAATTGCGGCCAAGCATTACCTGTGGGTGACGCGGGAGGATTATCGGAGGCCGGCCGACGAGGAGTGCAGCGTGGCGCAAGCAAAAAGCGAAGCACGGTTGAAGCAAAAAGCGAAGCGGACAGCACCGGACCCACTAAGCCCCGACCGGCCAAACCGCGACGTAAACCCTTGAGTACGGCGGACTTAGGCTCATGACGGCGGGATGTGGCGAAAAGGCGGAAAGGGGGATAAAATTGCGGGGACAGGATTCGAACCTGTGACCTCGAGGTTATGAGCCTCGCGAGCTACCGGCTGCTCCACCCCGCGATAATTCGAGACGTTCTCGGCCGCCGACGGACCGACGACTCATGGGACACGCCTCGCACTGCTCTTAATATAGCAGATTACTCTCGCGGGTCAACGTGCCCCCCTCATCACGATCAAGAGAGGTTCCACGGCAAACGACTTCCACTCCGATCGCCAAATACCGTGCCCTTCGGACGGACCCGGCCGCCGGCTCCGGCCTGGGCACAGCGCGAGCCGCGTTACCGATGCTTCGACGGCCGTCGCTTCCCGATCTTCGGGATGATGTCAGTTTCTCACCGCGACCTCCCGCCCCGGAGCAGACGGCGGCGACCTTATCCGCGGTAAGCAAACATTTACGATTCCGTCCAGCGCGGAACACATGGCAACGGCCGCGGCCGGATTCCTTTCAGCCACAGTCCAGGCATAGCCGACCCGGCGGACGGAACCGGGCGGGTAGGGTTCGCCTTGCTGTGCTCCGGTCGCCCCGCTCCCTTTGCAGAGCAAGGCCGAGAGCTAAAAACCCCTGCCCCCCCTTTCGGTACCATGAGGGGACATTTCTATTGGTTTCAAAACGGGGACACTTCTATTGGTCGCTGACATGCGGTCCGCGGTTTGTTGCGGCGGCGCGTGGGCGTCGTTACCATAATCAGCAACGCATCGGCTCGAACGGCCGCCGGGCCGTTCCGCGTGAACTGGCACGGCGTCGCGGTTTTTCCAAAGGGTGAGGCCGCGCTGCCCCCTGCGGTTCGCCGAAGATTTCCCCGATGCTTTTTTACCGGGAAAAGAAAGGGTTGAAAGATGCAAGACAGGTTCCTTCACGGCAATCGGCGGCAATTCCTGGCCGGCACCAGCGCCCTGGCGCTAAGCGCGGCGGCAGTTGCCCGCGGCATCCCGGCCGTCCATGCGGCGGAAGACAACACCATCCGGTTGGCATTGATCGGCTGCGGTTCGCGCGGGGCCGGAGCAGTGGCCGACGCGATGAGCACCCGCGAAATGGGACCGATCAAGCTGTACGCCATGGCCGACATCGAGAAGGATCGCATGGACGCCTCGCACGACGCCTTGCGGGAGAAATTCGGCGACGCCATCGACGTGCCCGCGGATCGCCGCTTCGTGGGATTCGACGCCTACAAGAAGGCCGTGGATATTCTCCGCCCCGGCGACGTGGCCATGTGCACGACGCGGGCGTACATCCGACCGATCCACGTGGAATACGCGGTCTCGAAGGGCATCAACGTGTTCATGGAAAAACCGTTCGCTCCGGATCCGGCCGGCCTCCGCAGGCTCTTGAAGGCGGGCGAGGAGGCGGAGAAAAAGGGCGTCAAGATCGCCGCCGGTTTGCAGTGCCGCCACTCGCCGGCCCGCGCGGCCCTGATCGAAAAGATCAAGAGCGGGGCGCTGGGCGACTTGATCTGCATCCGCGCCAATCGCCTGGAAGGCCGTGCCTGGCTGGGACCCGTGGGAGATCGGGCGAACAACCTTTTGGACCAATTGAAGTTCGGAAGAATCCACCTGTTCTGGGTCGGATCGGGCCATTTCGTCGATTATCTGATCCATCAGATCGACGAATGCTGCTGGCTGATGGACTCGTGGCCCGTCTCTTGCCACGGGATGGGCGGGCGCGAGGTCGGCAGCGACGACCACGGCCAAAACTCGGACGTCTATTCGCTGGAATACACGTTCGCCGACGGGCGGAAGGCCTTTTGCGGTTTTCGCCGCGCCTTGAACGGGCACTCCGAATTCGCCACCTTCGTGCATTGCGCGAAGAAGGCCGGCCAATTTTCCGGGAACGTGCACGCCGCCACCGTGCACATGTTCAAGGATCAGCGGATCGCAAACGACAACATCGAATGGTCGCCGGAACCGGATCGATTCAGCCCCTGGGTGTATGAATGGCGGGACTTCATCACCAGCATCCGAACGGATCGCCCGCACAATGAGTGCAAGCGGGCGGTCTACTCGGACTTGACCACGTTGATGGGACGGGCGGCGGCCCACTACAACCGCATCGTGACCTGGGATGAAGTCTTCAATTCGCAATTCCAGTTCTGTAACTATCTGGATGAATTGAATTACGATTCGCCGGCCCCCGTCACCGCGGATGAGAAAGGCTACTTTCCGGCTCCGGCGGCAGGCCAATGGACTGAGTTGTAATCGCTCGATCTCAAGGGATCGAGGGCTTCGGTCTCGACGGCGGCGGGCGGAAACGCGGAGTTTCGGCCGAGCGCCGCGGTCTTGGCCGGCCCGTTTCTCAAAAGATTGGAGTTCATCGTGACAAGATTTGTGGGTTTATTTGTGAGTTTATTTGTCGGTTCAGTCGCGGCGGTCGGCTTCCTTTGCGGCTGGGCGGTCGCGCAAGCGGGAGAAAACCCGGCGGGACGCCCGCCCGCCGTACCGCTGGTGGTACACGATCCGTACTTCAGCATTTGGTCGTTCGGCGATCGCTTGACCGACGACTGGCCTCGGCATTGGACGGGGCGAGTACAGGCCATGTGCGGCATGGTCCGCGTGGATGGAACCGCCTTCCGTGTGATGGGTTTGCCTTCGCCCGACATCCCGGCCATGAAACAGACCGGCCTGCGGGTCTTGCCTACTCGGACGATCTACGAATTCGAGGGCGGCGGCGTGAAGGTAGGATTGACGTTCTTCTCCCCCGTCCTGCCGAAGGACCTGGACGTCCTTTCGCGACCGCTCACCTATATCGTCTGGGAGGTTCGGTCCATCGACGGGCTGACGCACGCCGTACAGGTCTATTTCGACAACACGGCCGAGCTTGCCGTGAACGAACCGCAACAGCGCGTGGTCTGGGACCGCGGCTCCGCGGACGGAGTGATCTGGATGCGAATGGGAACCGAGGAGCAGCCGGTCTTGGCCGCCTCGGGCGACGATCGCCGCATCGACTGGGGCTATGTCTACACGGCCGTGCCGCAGGGAGTTCCCTTTCGCACGGTGCTAGCCGACGCCGGCAAGGCGCGGGAGGCCTTTCGAACGGAGGGCGACATTCCGCGGGCGGACGAGAAGGATCAGCCGCGACGGGCGGACAATCGTTGGCCCGCCGCCGTCTGCTGCTTCGATTTAGGCGAAGTTGCCGACACCGCCAAGACATGCCGGCTCATGCCGGCGTATGACGACATTTTCTCGATCCAGTATTTCGGCGAGAACCTGCGGCCTTATTGGCGGCGGAACGGCTGGGAGGCCGAGGACCTGCTGCGTGCGGCCGATCGCGAGTATGCAAGCCTGCTGCAACGCGCCGCCGCCTTCGATGAACAGCTCCTGGCCGAGGCGGAAGGCGTGGGCGGCCGGGGATACGCCAATCTCTTGGCTCTCTCGTATCGGCAAGCCGTCGGGGGGCACAAGCTCGCGGCCGGCCCCGGCGGAAAGCCCATGCTTTTCAGCAAGGAATGCTTCAGCAACGGCTGCATCGGAACGGTGGACGTGCTCTACCCCGCCTCGCCCATCTTCATGCTCCTAGACAACGATTTGCTGAAGGCGACGGTCACGCCGGTGTTCGAGTACGCCGCCATGCCGCGTTGGACCTTCCCCTTCGCGCCGCACGATTTGGGCCAATATCCCCTGGCCAACGGTCAAGTCTATGGGGGGCGTGAGCACAGCGAGGAGAACCAGATGCCCGTGGAAGAGTCGGGCAACATGATCATCGTGGCCTACGTCATCGCCCGGAATGACGGCGACACCGCGTACCTGGAGCCTTACCGGCCCCTCCTCGAGACCTGGGCCGAGTACCTGAAGGCCAAGGGTCTGGATCCCGAGAACCAGTTGTGTACGGACGATTTCACGGGGCATTTGGCCCACAATGCCAACCTGTCGGCCAAGGCGATCGTAGCCTTGGCGTGCTTCGGCAAGTTATGCGAAATGTGGGGATCGGCGGCCGAGGCCGAAGAATACTTGAGCTTGGCGAAAAGCTATGCCAAGCAGTGGGTGGAGCAGGCCGACGACGGTGATCACTTCCGCCTGGCCTTCGATAAACCCGGCACGTGGAGCCAAAAGTACAATCTGGTATGGGACCGGCTGCTCGGTCTCGATCTCTTCGGGCCGGAGGTACGTGCCAAGGAAATCGCGTATTACAAGGGGCAACTTCAGCCCTATGGGCTGCCGCTCGACAACCGGTCGCTCTTCACGAAGACCGACTGGCAGGTGTGGACGGCGACGTTGGCGGATGAGCGGGCCGATTTCGAGACCTTGATGAACCCGGTGTACCGTTTCGTGGACGAGACCCCCGACCGCATCCCTCTGACCGACTGGTATTGGACCGACTCGGCCAAGGTGCGAGGCTTTCGAGCGCGACCCGTGATCGGCGGCGTCTTCATCAAGATGCTGGAGTCGCCCGACGTCCGCCGGCGCTTTGGAGCCTGGAAATAGCGATCCGGGGCCTTTCGGCTTCGGGAAAGCGCCTTCTCGCATCAACGCGAACGGGCGAGCTTTCGCAGCAGGTCGAGATTGACCGCGTCCCAATCCCGGCCTTCGGAGTCCGTGCCCTTCGGCGTCTCCAAGTACATGGGGATGCCGGCCAAACGCTCGTCGCGGAGCAAACGGCGGAAGGCGTCCGTACCGATTTTGCCTTGGCCGATATGGGCGTGCCGATCCACGCGACTGCCGAAGTCCGCGCGGCTGTCATTGAGATGGACGGCTCGGATCTTGGTGAGACCGATCACGGCATCGAATTCGCGGAGGACTTCGGCGAGGCCCCGCGGCCGGTGAATCGGGTACCCCGCCGCAAAGACGTGGCAGGTGTCCAAGCAGATACCGACTCGATGCGGATGACGCACGTCGTCGAGGATCGCGGCCAGATGTTCGAATCGCCACCCCAGATTCGTGCCTTGGCCCGCCGTCGTCTCGAGGAGAAGTTGCGTGCGGAGCGTCGGCAGACGTTCGTGGATCAGATCGACGGCCTGGGCGATCCGCTTCAGGCCCGCCTCTTCGCCGCCTTCGATGTACGCTCCCGGATGGGCCACGGCATAGTCCAAGCCCAGCAAGTCCGCCCGCTTAAGCTCGGCGGCCAAGGCATCGACCGAACGATTCCAAAGGGAGTCGTCCGGACTGGCGAGATTGATAAGATACGAGTCGTGCGAGACGGCCGCCGTCAAGCCGCTATTCCGCAGCGCTTCGCGAAAGGCCGTCGCCTGTTCCTCTGAAACGTCCGGGTCTCGCCACTGGTTGGAATTCTTGGTGAAAAGCTGGAGGCATTGGCAACCGACCGCCGCGGCCCGCTCCACGGCGCGGTGGTAGCCTCCCGCGATCGACATGTGAGCACCGAGAAGCGGAAGGTCGCGTCGTGCCACCGGCGTCTCTCAGTCAGCCGAAGGAGGGTTCCAGCGTGCGAGGCGTTTCAACCCGGCCGTCATTGGATCCATTCAGGGCAGGTTAACCGGCTGTCCCAGCCGCTTGGCCCAGCCCAGGGTGGACATGAATTTGGGGGATTGCGAGGGGTCTTCATCGTGGAACTCAAGGATTCCCCAGCTCCCCCACTTCGACCAGCGCGAGACGGAACTGAAATAGCAAAACAAATCGCCGCCGCCCTCCTCCCAAGCTTGGTAATAGCGCTCATAGATGCGAGCCATGCGGGGATCACGGTTGGCTTGGTGGAAGAGGGCGGTCATGATCTCGGAA
>JAAZNR010000223.1 GCA_012798155.1 Thermogutta sp.
CCTGCAAGGACCGTCGTCGAGCGGAAAGAGCTTTGTTCTGGATCGCGTCGCCGACTTGTTTCCGCCGGAGGCCGTTTTGAGAGCGACGGCCCTGACGACCAACGCGCTGTACTACCTGCCCCCCGGCTCCCTGCGGCATCGGTTCGTCGTGGCCGGCGAGCGGTGGCGGATCGAGGACGATGAGCGGGCCGAGGCGACGCGGGCGTTACGGGAGATGCTGGCGAGCGGCAAGTTGAGCAAAGCAGTAGCTATCAGTAGGCAAGGGTCCGAGCCGGAGACAATTCTGGTCGAACAGGAGGGGCCGATTAGCTACAGCGAGACGACGAGCATGACGCGGATTTTTGATGAAGACGCCAATCGCTGTCTGCTGCTGACGACCGACGAGAGGCCGGTGCAAACCAAGCGGATCATCACCACGCTGGGGCGACGGTACGCGACGGGCTGCAAAGGGGACGCCGAACGCATCATCGCGAAGCACCACGCGATGCAACGTCTGCTGGCTGTGGAGGCCGCGCGCGTCCGGGTCCCGTTCGCCGAACGGCTCGGTGAGGCGTTCGATCACGTTCGGGTCGAGGCCAGAAGAGCGTTTCCGCACGTGATCGGGATGGTCCAATCGGCGACTCTGCTGCATCAACGGCAGCGACAGCGAGACGCCGACGGCTTCATACTCGCGGCGGCCGACGATTACCAACTGGCTCGGCATCTGCTGGCCGGCCCCATGCGGCGATCCCTGGGCGGCGGCTTATCGGAGGGTGCGAGCCGCCTGCTGGGCCGAATGCTCGAATGGTTCGGCCCGGAGGGCGAGTTCACGACGCGGGACGCCCAGAGGAAGGAAATCGGCGCCCGGTCGGCGGTCTATGGCTGGATCGGCGAGCTGCTCCACGCCGGATTGATCGAGCTGATCGAGGAATCGCGGGGACGCCAGCCGGCCAAATACCGGCTCCCCGCAAGAGGGGTGGACCCTGAGAGCACGAATCCGCTACCGCCAGTAGAAAAAGTTTTTCGGTAACCCCCCGTGGACACGTGGACACAAGCGAGAAATGCGTTGAAAAAGCGGGTTTTTGTGTCCAGACGCCATTTTGGACGCAAATGGACACAACGGACACAAAGGACCAAAGGGGGGGTGAGCCGTGGTTTGCGTCCATGCGTCCATTTGTGTCCAAAAACGCGAATGGACGCATAAGTGCTTGTGAAATAAGGACTTACGGTTTGCGTCCATGCGTCCACGCGGAAGAACGGAGAGAAGAAAAATGCTGGACCTGGAGGCCATCTTCGGCGACCCCCGCGACGAGGTGATGCTACCGCGAAAGCTGCTTGATCCGCCGCCGGACGTGGCGTCCGCGCCGCCGGAGGACTTCGGGGAGTGGGAAGTTTCCGATGTTCCGCCTGACGCTGCCGAGACTTCGGATCGGTGCCCCGCCTGCGGGAACCCCCTCGCCTGGGCCTACGTGGGGCGACGGATATGCCCAGCCTGCCGAAGGCTGCCGCCGCACTGGGGTGCCGCTTGCCGACCCCGGCCCGTCGCCCCCGACGTGGTGGAGGAGATTCGGCGGATCGAGGCCGCCGCCTTCGCCAAAGGGTGGTCGCACGAGGACTTGTGGCGAAGCGAAGGGTGGGTCGGTTTGCTGGGTTTGGCCGGCGTCATGCCCCCCGGCTCGGAAATCGTCAGCGTCGGGCCTGCGGAAATCGCGTTTCGCACCGGGGGGGGCAAGGTGCTGCGTTTTCGGCGGCACGCTGAAATGATCGTCGCGTGACGGCCCCGCCGTTGCGAGGCAAGGCAGTATCATGAGGGTTTGAGCCATGAAACAGATCCGACGCAAGGCACGCGAAGCTAGACCCCGTAGCGTCGAAATCCACCCGTCGGCGGGGATTCTAGACCATTTAATAGGCCGGAATATGGAATTAACGCCAGATGAAACCGGCAGTATTCGGAGACTACGGCGGAACCCCGGAGTCGCGGCGGCCGTTGAGCTGGAAACGGCTGGTGTGGCGTCGGCTAGGGCGTGGCTGAAGGCGGTTGCACGCGGTGAAGTGCGGCCGAGCTTGGGATCGCTGACGGCCTACGTGTGGGGGCTGCAAGGCACGCCCACGGGCGAGCTGCTGGAGGGGATGACGGATCGCGAAGCACGGCACTTCTTGCACCAATGGTTGGAGGCGAAGCTTGCGAATGGCGAACCCCGATAGGGACCAAAAGGGACGATTTCGCCCCGGATGGCGTGGCGGTCCGGGACGACCGCGACGGCAAACCGAAATGGACTACCTGAAAGCGGTCCGCGACGTGGTTTCACCTTCGGCGTGGGCTGAAATCGTTCGCTCGGCTATGGAAAAGGCTGTGTCCGGCGACCATCACGCGAGGGCGTGGCTGACAAGCCTGCTGGTTGGCCAAAACCCGCCGAAGCTGTCCGAAGTGGAGGCCCGCGAACGTGCCGGATTCGATGACGTGGCCATGCTGACGGGCGAACTGGAGGACAGGAAGGCGATGGCCAGAATGCTCGGAAAGTATGCGGACGAGGACGACCAAGACGCCGACGCCGAGGACGCCGATCAACGGGACGCCGATGACGTGGACGATGACATCCCCCCCGAACCGACGGTATCAAGCGGAAAGCGTGCGGGAACCTGTGGTTTGTGGGCGCACTGTACTGTACGAGTATCGAACCACCTTCGCGAAGTGCGTTAAATAACGGGGTTTTCGACTATCGGCCGAAGACGCCGACGCAAAAACCGACGCATCGGATGCCGATGGCGACCCCGACGGCGGCAAAGGGACTTGACAACGCCGAACGACGGCTGTTACGTTGACCGGCCGAACGTCACGCGGGCGGGATAGGAAGCTAGCCCGACAAGCCGAACCGTCTCCGGCTTCCCGCCCGCATTTCCTA
>JAAZNR010000224.1 GCA_012798155.1 Thermogutta sp.
TGTCAACCAACCATGGCGACCCAAGATCAGCCGGGCATCTTCATCTGCTTGGAAGGCGGTGACGGCACGGGAAAGACCACCCAGGCGGAACGGCTGGCGAGCCGCCTCCGCGATGAGGGCCGCAAGGTCGTCCTTTGCCGGGATCCCGGCGGGACGGCCCTGGGTGAGGAAATTCGCAGCATCCTCCTGCACCGCCGTGAAATACCGATCTGCGCGGCGGCGGAGATGCTCCTCTACATGGCGGCCCGAGCGGAGCTGACGGAGGAGGTCATCCGGCCGGCCCTGGCCGAGGGGAGCGTCGTCGTCAGCGATCGATTCCTGACGTCCAATCTCGTCTATCAGGGCTACGCGAACGGATTGGATGTGGAAAAGCTCCGCCAGGTGGGCCTGCTGGCCGTGGGCGGGCTGCTCCCCGACGTCTCCATCGTCCTCGACATGCCGGCCGACGAGGCCGTCCGCCGCATCGACCGCGGCCTGGACCGTTTGGAGAGCCGCGGGATCGAGTATTTGGAAAAGGTCCGCGACGGCTTCTTGCAGGAGGCCTCCCGCTTCGCCGACCGCATGACCGTGGTGCGCGCCGACCGCACGCCCGACGAAGTCCACGAGGCGATTATGCGGATCGTGCGGCCGCTGATTTCCGCGCCGCGAACGCCTTGGCAAAGGGCCTGACTCGATGGCCTGGCTGGGAATCGAGGGACACGATGCGACCGTCGATTTCTTCCGTCGCGCGGCGGCCAAGGGCCGCCTTTCCGGCAGCTACCTCTTTGTAGGCCCCGCCGGCATCGGAAAGCGGACCTTCGCCCTGAAACTGGCCCAGGCCTTGCTCTGCCAAACGAGAGACGAAAGCCTGATGGATCCGTGCGGCGCTTGCTCGGCCTGCGTTCAGGTCGCGGCGGGCACGCACCCCGACGTGATGCTGATTTCGCGTCCCGACGACCGGGCATTCATCCCGGTCGAGCTGTTGATCGGCGAACGGGACAATCGGTTGGGCAGCGGTTTTTGCCGCCATCTCAGCCTCAAGCCGTATTCCAATCGGCGGCGCGTGGGCATCATCGACGATGCGGACTACCTGAACGCCGAGGGCGCCAACGCCCTGTTGAAGACCCTGGAAGAGCCGCCCCCCGATGCCGTGCTGATTCTGATCGGGACCTCGCCCGCCAAGCAACTCCCCACGATCCGTTCGCGGTGCCGGCAGGTCCGCTTCTCTCCGCTGCCCACGGAGACGGTGGCGGAATTGCTGCTCTCCCTCGGCTGGGCCTCGGACGCCGGCGAAGCGGACCGCCTGGCGCGCTGGAGCGGAGGCAGTTTGACGCAAGCCCGGGAATTGGCCGATCCGGCCCTTTGGGAATTCATGGAGCGGTGGCAAACGGCCTTGGCGCGGCGGAGCCTGGATTTGGCGGCCTGGGGCAAGGAAATCCGCCAATTCGTGGATGCCGCGGGGAAAGAGGCCTTCCCTCGGCGACGGCGATTGCAGCAATTGGCGTCGCTCTCCGCGGAGTTTTTCCTCCGCCTGGTGCGGGCACAGTTCCAGACCCCGCCGGATGCGGCCGGCGATGTCTCCCCGCCTGGCGGCTCCCAGTTGAACCCGCCGGCTGCGCACTCGCTTTCACCGGCCTGGCAAGGCGGCGCGGAGGCCGCCGCGGCCTGTGCCGAGCTATGCCTTGCCGTCCATGCGGCCGTGGATCGGAACGCCAATGTGGCCACGCTGATCGACGCCTGGGCGCACAAACTGCGGCAGGCGATGCGTAACGAGCCGGTCGCCCCCATCCTGCCGTTCTGAGCCGCTCCACGGTGCGTCGCCGAGAGAGGCGCGGCCTTCGCCCCGCTTCCGTGCGCCATGTTACAAGCCGAAGCCCACGTAGCCTCCCTTGGCGTGGGTCTCGGCTTCCAGCTTTTGTAGCCGCTCCACGGTGCGTTGCAAGTCGCCTGCCTCGATGTACAGGTCGAATTCCACCATCACCGCGCGGCGGACCGTCTCGGCGAACCAGCGGATGATCGGTTCCGCAGCCCAATCGCAGGTATCGCCCACAAGACGCACGTCCAGATCGCAAGCCGCCGTCCTTCGGTCCTCGGCATCGGTCATCACGCATCCCTCGAAGGCGAAGGCCAGCATCCCGACCTGCGGGTGATTCGTCAGATGATAGGTGCATTCCCCGTGAAAGAGGTAATACGTGTTGTGCCGCCCGTGCTTTGCGATAGCCGCCTGGACGCGACGCCATAAAGCCAAGAAACCGGGGGAGGCGTCGAGCGGCGGATCGTTGCGCGTAATCGTGCGGAGGGGTACGCAATCGAAGGTCACCTGAACCCCCGGCCTTGCCGGCACCTCGTCTTGCGAATTCATGGACCGTGTCTCCCGCTCCAGCTTCGGCGGCCGTTCATCATAACCTGAATAACCTGACGCCTTTCGTCTCATGCATCTGGACTTTTGCAAATTGTGGTGACAAGTCGTCGTCCGCCTTGGAAGAGGGTTATGGTGAGGGCAATTAGGCGCGAAAACGGCTTGCCGTGATTGCCTAACTTCACCAAGCCATCACCCACTGCCCCTCTCCCTGAGGGAGAGGGGAGCAGTTTGCAAGAGTCCAGATGCATCATGGCATTGTATCCAGCATTCTATTCGTGGCATTGTATCACTCAGGGTAAGGGGCGGCACTATCGGCAAGGTCGGCAAGGCCATCGCACGGGGAGCGAGTACCGCGAGCGATTTGACCGCCCTTGGCAGAGCTGCACGGTGAAGCCGGCGAAATCGTCGCGGATCGGCCGGGTGGCGGGAGTCGTGGCGGAACGAGGCCGCCGGACGCGGGTCTTCACGGGGCATCCACCGCCGGCTCACGCCGGCGGCTCGAGAATGCGTGCTGCAAACCGCGCCCGGTGGCTGGAGTTGTGGCGGAGCGAAGGCCGTGGACGTCCCGCGACCGCGTTTCAGCCGCACCCGGCCTGCCTTGCCCCATCGTCCCTCCTTCAAGGATGATAAGGTAAATTGCGGGTCGATGATGAAGTGAATTGCGGGTCCGGCGTCCGCACCGGGCTGTTCGCCGTCTATTGTCCAGCCGAGTTCGCCTCATGCTTCTTCACCCCTATAA
>JAAZNR010000225.1 GCA_012798155.1 Thermogutta sp.
ACGCTCCGCGATGTCCCCGTCAGTTTTTTGACGACCTCCCGGCAGCCCCGCCGTTCCTCGTCGGACGGACGAACGATGTGCTTCTTCTTGGGGATGGGGCAGCTTCGCCTTGACAAGGTCGCATTGCCTGAACAGCTCGACACAAGCTGTGACCTGTCTACTCCGGGGAAGCATACCTTCTCGAACTTCCCCGCTCGCAAAACTCGATTCACGCCATTCCTATAGGCCGGCTTGATTCAATTCGTCTTGCAGCGCATGGAGCGAGCGATTCTCCGCTCGGAGGTTCGAAATGTAAGCTTCCCATTCGCCATTGCGGGCCGACGTCTTAAACAATCGGCGGATCTTCTTCAAGTAGTGGCAGGCTGTCCGGTAGTTCCCGCGACCGCGCATACCGATCAACCCTTCGGCCTCGGCTTGATAGATCTTCAAAGCGGACTCGGGATAGGGCTTTTCGGCGGCTTGGGCCACCTCCAGGTCCACGCGGTCCCAGGTTGCGATGAATCGGCGACCGTCGGAATGAGACTCCAGCCGCTCGATGGCTTGCGAAATCTCGCCTTCGTCCAGGTGAATGCGGATCAACTCCGCGGAATCCTGCGGGACGCTCGACATCATCTCCGGCCGCAACGAATCCCACGTCTTCAGTTTCTTGGCATACTTACGGACCTCCTGATATTTCGGCAAGTTGGGGCGGCGACGGAATTCGTCGATGCAAAGCTCCAGCAGCGGCTTCCAGTTCTTCTGCGATTTGTAGAATCGCTTCAGCCAATCCCTTAACTCCCCATTGTCGCGGCTGCTCTCGTTCGAGAGACGTTCCCGCACGAGGTCGTGGGCCAGGTCGGCATGGTTGTGGGCGATGAGCCGGTCGGCGTGGCCCGTCAATTCGTAGTCCGAAGCTGCCGCGATCTCCTTAAGGGCGTCTTCCAGCTTCCCCCGCTGGAGCAGACGCTCGACCAGGTTGCCGGTCAGCCCGAACTCCCGGCAATGCTGCACGAAGGCTTCATCATCGTCCGGCTCCCCCTGGAGGTCCAGCAACAATCCGCCCCAAGTTTCACGCCGCCACTTGCTACTGAAGTCGTTGCCGCCGGGCGTCACTTCGCGAATCCAACCGGCAATAGTTTCCCGTTCGGCCGGCGTGGCTTGCTTCAGAAGAATGTCGGGCACGTTGTCGGAGAGGCCGATGCCGCCGAAATTGACGTCGAACCGCAACACCTCGAACAGCGCCCGCACGGCCGACTCTCTTGTTTCGGTACCTTCGGCGAGATGAGGCAGACACTTTCCCAGCGCGGCGATGCACGCACCTGCGGCGCTGACGACGTCGCCGGTCTCATCGTGGAACGTTTCGTACTCGCCGATAAACCCGTCGAGGATGCCGCTGTAAACGGCTGCTGCCGACTCGAACTTCTGCTGCCTCCGAAACTGATCGCCGATCTTGCGGAGTGCTTCCAGGGCCGCGGTCAATTGCTGGTCGGCTTCCCAGCCGTAGCCGGCGCCGGCGAAGGCCGCGACCGTTTGACGGCGGTAGTCGTCCGGCTTCACGACCGCGTCTGAGGCAACCGCCGCCGGCAGAGCCAGGTCGAGCCACGATTCCAAGTCCGGCTCCTGTTCCACCATTTGCTCGATCAGCCCGATGAGCTTCGACTTGCTGCATCCGGAAAGTCGTTTTTCGAGCGGTTCGGTTTCACGGAATTCGTCCGGCCTATGCAGCCAGGTGAGCAGCAGGGCCGCCACATGTTTGCAGGTCCCGCCGCCGCCGACGGGGCAACTGCATTCGGCTTCGAGAATCCGATTGCCATCGACACGGGCGGTCAACACGTAATAGTCGGCTGATCGGCCGTAACAGCGGCCCTTGAGCAGTTCACCTTGGCGCCGGCAATCGAAGACTGCACGTGAGTGAAAATAGCTCTCACCGAGCCGGAAACTCCGCTCACCGACGTGCCGCTCGATCGCCCTCTCCGTCAGCCCCGCTTCCGCTCGTTGCTTCTTCTTTCCTTCCTTTGTGGTTGCCATTTTCCCTCCTCCTCCGTTGTCGCGGCTGCGAACGCCCTGCGATAGAACTCCCAGTTCTTGTCACCCAAGCCCTCGTGCATCTGCATCGCGGAGCGAAGGCGTGCGCCCTTTGCGTTGTAGCAATCGGGGCGAAGAATGCAACATCCGGCCGCCGATCCTACTGCAACCATCGGGACTTCGCAAGTAACATCGCAAGCGGCTCCGCCGACGCGGGCTATTTGCCGATACAGAAGCGAGAAAACACCCGGTCCAAAATATCCTCCGTGTAGACCGCGCCGACGATCTCTCCCAAGGCGTCGAGTGCGGCCCGAACCGAGGCCGCCACGTATTCTTCCGCCAAGCAATGGCCGAGCCGCTCTAATGCCTCTTCCAAGGCGGAGATCGCCGAAAGCAGGCATCGTTGAGTATCGGCGCTAGTCGAAGGCAAGTCGCCGCGGGATGTCCCCCTCTCTGCCAATCGCCTGACGATCATTGCGCGGAGTTGGTCGACTCCCTCTCGCGTGGCGGCACTCGTACAGACGTCGGGTTGTAAAGGATTCGAAAATCCGGTCGCCGCCAAGTCGCACTTGGTGGCCGCCACGAGACAACGATCGCGGACCGCGGCGAGAAAACGTCGCTCTTGAACCGTAAGCTCCCAGCGACAGTCCGCGCAAAAGACGAGCAGGTCGGCGGCCCTCATGGTTTCCCATGCGGCGCGAGCCGCCTCCGCGCGCAAAGCATCGACCCTGGGCTGCGTTTCGACCCCGCGGGCCGAACCGTGCGGGGAGAGAGTCGAGATCGCCGAATCTTGCGAGTCGGGGGGGGCGAGGTCCTCGTCGCCGGCCGTGTCGATCAAAATGATCGGAATGCCTCGTTGCTCCGTTTCCGCGGCCAGATAATCGCGGGTCGTTCCGGGCAAATCGGATACGATGGCCTTTTCGCCTTCGAGGATCGCGTTGAAGAGGCTGCTTTTGCCCGCGTTGGGCCGACCGCAGAGCACAACCCGGTAGCCTCGCCGAGCGTCCTCCCGCGATCGCAGCCGAGCCGAAATTCGGCGGAGTTCGTCCCTGGCGCGGCCCAGCCGCCTTTGTGCTTCATCGCGCGGCAAGAAAGAGATGTCTTCCTCGGCGAAATCCAGCCCGGCCTCCAGTTCCGCAAGCAAGTTGATCAAATCTTCACGCACTGCTTGAAGGGGTCGGCGGATTCCGCCCGCCAATTGCTTCAACGCCGCGGCCAGCTCTTCGTCGTTGCCCGCCGCGATCACGGCGGCGACGGCTTCAGCCTGGGCGAGGTCGATACGGCCGGCGAGGAAGGCGCGCATCGTAAACTCGCCCGGCTTGGCGGGCCGAACCCCCAATCCGGCGAGACATGCCTCGAGCAATACCGGGCCGCCCCAAGTATGAATCTCAACGCAGGTTTGGCCCGTGTAACTTCGGCCTCCCGGCCAATAAAAAACGGTGCCCGGCCAAGCGTGGCGGATGTCCGCGGCGCGAAGCAGCGCCCGCATGACGGCCGCTTCGGACGGGGGCGGCTTTCCCGCAAGGTTCGGCGAGGCCACGACGCGCGAGACCGCAGCCCAGGCCTCGGGACCGGAAACCCGGATGATTCCCCTGGCGGAGGGACCGAGGGGCGACGAGACGGCGGCGATCGTGTCTTCCCAAGTCGCGGCCATAGTCTTGCATGCCCGCTAACGCTCAACCGCGGCGACGAGCCTTACTACCGGCCCTGGTTTTTTGCGGCGACTTCTTTTCCACCGGTTTAGGAGGTTTGTGCCCGTCCACGGTTTGTCGCAGGGTACGATCCCATTTCTCGGCCCATTCCTTGACGGCGGTTTTCCATCCCGGCTGCGACGGTTTCTTGGCAACGGGGACTCCGCCGGCAGGCTTCATCTGCAACAGAACCCGCCGCTCGCCCAATCCCCACAGACTGGAGATGATGAAGTACAAGCATAGGCCGCTGGGCACCTTGTAGAACAGAATGCCCATGAAAATCATCATGAACGTCATTACCTTTTGTTGCATGGCCGCCGTCTCATCGGCGGGCGGCGGCATCATCTTCTTTTGCTGCCAAAGGAAGATCACGATCGTGAGTATGGGCAGGAGATTGAAGTACGGCCCCAATGCGAACATGCCATGACCGCGATTGAACCAATCCGGCCACAGAAAGCTCCAGTTGAACAGCATATCCGGTGCCGCCAAATTGGAACACCAGCGGATGCTCTCCGAGATGAGGGGAGCTTGTCGCAGCTCCACGTCGATGGCCAGTGCTTTGTACAAGCCGATGAAAATGGGTAATTGAATGAACAACACCAAGCAGCCGGAAAAAGGATTATAGTTGTGCCGTCGAAACAGCTCTTGAATGCGTACGTTGCGCTCTTGCAGGTCTTTGTGCTGCTCTTGAATCCGTTTGATCTCCGGCTGCAACTCCTGCATCTTGTGGGCATTGAGCGTCTGTTTTCGGCTGATCGGAAACATGCATAGTCGCACCATCGCCGTCAGCATCAGAATGGCCAGGCCGTAATTGAAGACCATATAATCATGGAAAAAGTGCAACAAACGAGTCATCGGCTCGGCGACGAACCAGAACCAGCCGTACTGAATCAAGCCGCTCAAGCCGTATGCGTTGAGCAGGTCTTGACGCTTGGGTCCGAGGAATATGCTGTAGGTGTGGCTGAGCGACTCCCCGGGCGGCAGCGGCGCCGGCAAGCTCGTTAGCCGGCACGAGACGTTCGTCAGAAACTCGTAGTCGGCTTCGGGTGTGCCGATTCGATAAGGACGCACGTCCTCAAACCAGAGCGCGCTGGTGGATTCCTTCTGCGGGATGAGGATGGCCGAAAAATACTGAGCGTCCACGCCCACCGCCGTCACGTTGTCCGATTCGTCCTTCCACGGGACGCCCGCTTTGTCCCGGGCGATGGAAGAACAGGACACCAACCGCAAGCCGCCGTTTCCCAATTTGACGGCGACGTCGCGGAGCCCGACGGCCGACCAACTGTTGCTCATTTTGCGGGCATACCAGGAGCCTTCCGTGGGCAGACCGTTGGGGCCGTCCAGTTGATAAGCCACCGCGATTTCCCGGTCGCCGACGTTGAAGCAATCTACGGCCAACGTGAGGTGGTGATTCGTTTCGTCCAGGTCGGTTAGCCGTTCGGGGTTTCCCTTGACGATACGATACGTCTTGGTGAGAACGAGCTTTTTCTCGGGAAGCCAAACGCCGAAACGGATCGTATCGCGTACTCCGTCTTGGAAACCGGCGGAGGCCTCGGGGGGCCAACTTTCCGGCTTGCGCGGGTCCGCCCCCTCCGGCAGGACCCGCCACGTCCGCCCACGCAAAGAGACGCCGGGCAATTCCAGTCGAGCCAATTCGTCATGCAGCGCCTCGCGTTCGACGGGGTTTTCGGTCTTCTGAAGTTTCTCCTCAAACGCAAGGCGACGGTCTAGGAGGCGATCTTTGTCGAATTGGGCCAGCGTCGTCAAGAAGGATGGGGGAGCCGAGTCTTCCGGCCGAATGATCTCCAAAGGTTTACGGCGCAATGTGGCGGTAAGCTCGATTTGCTTATTATCTCGCAGGACGGTGAGGGCGACTTTTTGTCCGGGTCTGGTACGAGCGAGAACGGCCTCCAAGGAACGAACTCCCACCACCTTTTGTCCGTCGACCGAACGCAAGAGGTCGCCCGGCCGCAGTCCGGCCTCAGCCGCGGGCGTACCGGGGCCGACGACCTCCACCGGGCAACCGTCCCCGATAAGACCCGAGTCCTCGAAGATGTGGCCCAAATAGCCGCCCCAATACTCGGTGTCGCAATACCGCGGATTGTTCAGCTCGACGCGTATGACCGCCGCCCCCTCGTTCGTAAGCGTGACCAGCATCCGGTATGGCCGGCCGGCATCCAGGGTTCCCAACGTGTAGTACGCGGGGGGTGGATCGGGTACCGCAACTACGTCTTGTTCCTCCGCTATTTTGTCCTCCGGTTTGTCCTCCGGAGCGGCCTGTTTATGGCCATCCTCCGGGACGGGCTGTTTATCGCCGGAGTCGCCGCCCGCCGGTTCCTCCGCGGTAAGGGAGGAATCGCCTGGCTCCGCCGAATCGCCGAGATCCGGTGCCGTATCGGGGGGGTTCGAGGGGGCCGCGGCGTCCGCCGCCGGGTTCGCGGGAGCTTTCGCCAGATCGGCGGCTTTTGGGGCGAGATCGGCACCCTCTTTTTTCGAAAACCGTGACATGAAATAGAAATTGGCAACGATGATTGCCATCGATAGGGCGAGGAAGAAGAAATATCGCCCAAGTTGCGGCCGGTTGCCGTCGGAAGGCTCTAACATCCGCAGAAAACTCCGTCCGATAGGGGGCGAATCCGAGACGAGCCTAGGTTTGGAACGACCGCAAATCCTAGCAACTCGGCCTCAGTCCATTCGGCTTATCGTAAGTCCTGAACTTACTATTGTCCGGCTAATCCGCCGCCGGTTCAAGCCGCAAAACCGAGGGGAGCTGGAAAATAAGGGAAAGGAATCGCGAGTTCCGCCCGTGCACGGAATCCGCCTGGAACCCGTCTGGGGGGGGCGGCAAACGGAGTGGGGTCCGGCACCGCGGCACCGCCCCTGATACATCATTCCCGAGATCCGCCGGCCCGGCCCTCGCATTGCTATCCTTTGCCCGGGAGGAAAACGGAGGTTGCCTGGGAGGAAAACGGGGGCCGCGAAAAAGCGACGTGTGATCTCGCCGGCATCCAATCATGGATGCCGATGTCTGGCGTCAAGTGATTATGGGTGCAGCCGAATCCTCCGTCCCCGCACGTTTGTGCCGGCGACGCAACTCGATGGCCTCACTCGTCAGAAACTGGTCATCATACACGCGACGAGTACGACGCTGTCGGCGACTCGAATTGGCGGTCATAGCTCACTCCTTCGCTGCTCACTTTAGCAGACGAACTAGCTAGGCATTTGGAGTGTCCGTCAATTTGACGCCGCCTCCCTCGCCTTCATTTTCAGCGGCGGCCCTTCTGCACCAGAACGACCCAATCTTCGCCCTCGTCCGCGGGAGGTTGGCCGAGCGCAACGGTCTTTCCGCCGGCTACCTGTTTCACCGGGCCGATCCGCAATTCCCCGCCGTGACGAGGATCGTACCATCTTACCGCGAAATCTCCCGACGTCCCCGAGAGGTCGAGATCGCACGTCCCGCCGTTGGGGAGATAAATCAGGTAGACTTCACCGGGCAAGGCCAAGCAGTAGCGGGAATTGTCGGCTTTTTCATTACCGACCAACGCATCGGCGTTGACCATTTCCCAGAAGGGAACTTCGTAACGGGAAAAGAAGTTCAACGCAATCCGGCAATAGGCCCACGATTGTTGGCGGCTCCGATAGTCCTCGCACAACAGATCGTTTTGCGGCAGTTGATAGCCGAAGTAATACTCCACTCCGTCCCCGCCCGCCATCAAGTTGCCCCAAAGCGTGTATTTGCGAATATCGTGGATTGTGTATCCCTTGCCGTCGGGTTTGGGCTTGGCCGTGCCGTCGAAGCCTTCATATCCCGGGTCGGGGGGGACGCCCAGCGCGGCCGGTCCCTGTTCATCGTTGGCCACGACCCACGGCCGCCCGGCTTCCGAGGAGGCCCGCACCCATTGCAGCGTGCGTTGATGCACCTCATTCCAGCCGTTTTGCAGCGAGGCGCCTGTCAAGAGAGACTTGTCTCCCAGCAGTTCGGAATAGACCCGATCCTGCCAATTGGGGAACGTGTGGATCACGATCGGGTGTTTGTAGGGGTCTGTTTCGTAGATGTATCGAATCATCGCTCTTTGCTCATCGGGCGACTGGGTATTCTCTTCGCCGATATTCCAGTTGAGCGCCAAGTTGTGGGCGAATCGCGCGATCAGTTCTCGGCAATAGAGCTTGCGTTCCGGCCCAAGAGCGCCGCCGTCGAGAGACTCCGGAACGGATTGGAGCTTCTCGTGGCGGTTATCATCGTTTTCTTGCTCTTGGAGTTTGAAGTGCAAGGACAGTCCCAAAGAAGTCGCGTGATCGAAGACGAGGCCCCATTGCTCGAGTTTCGAGCAATCGTAGTGGAACTTCGCGTCTCTCTCCACAAAGGGCCAGACGTTATCGCCGTCACCGCCCGCGTTATACGGTATGAAGGAAAAGGCATTGACTCCTTGAGACGCCAAGTAATTGAGTGCACCGATCATGCCCTTGCCTTTTCCGGCCTTCCAAGTCGGGTCGCCGGGGTTCCAATCCCGGATGTGCGGCCTCCACTTATG
>JAAZNR010000226.1 GCA_012798155.1 Thermogutta sp.
GTCACATGCCTGCGGAATGGACGTTCTACATCTTCGGCGGTCTGGCCGCCGTCTTTATGGGCTTTGCGAAGACCGGCATGCCCGGCACCTCGGTCTTGGCGGTGGCCTTGATGGCGCAGGCCTTTCGGCACAACGCCGAGCTTTCCGTCGGCGCCATGTTGCCGATTCTGCTGGTGGGCGACGTGGTGGCGGTGGTATGCTATTGGCGGCACACCTCCTGGTCGCGCTTGTGGCGTCTGTTTCCGGCCGTTTCCGTAGGGCTGGCGATCGGATTCGGTGTCCTGCACGTGATCGAGGGGAATGAGCTCAGGCCCGTCCTGGGCGTACTCGTGGCGCTCATGTTCATCGCCGAATTGCTGCGGCGGCGTTTCAATTCCGGGCGCGTGCCGCACGGCCGGGTTTTCACGTCGGGGGTGGGAGTATTGGCGGGGTTCGGGACGATGGCGGGAAATGCCGCAGGACCCGTCATGACCCTTTATCTGCTCACCCAAGAGTTGCCCAAAGACCGCTTCATGGGAACATGTGCCGTTTTTTTCTTCACGGTCAACGTGATTAAGGTGGTACCCTACACTTTGGAAGGGATGATTACGCCGGAAACGCTGGCCTTTGCTGCGTACGGGATTCCGATGACCGTCGTCGGCGTGGTCCTCGGACGGTGGGCTTTCCATCGCTTTTCGCAGCGGACCTTCGATGCCCTGATCCTCTGCCTGGCAGGACTCGCCGCGGTATGGCTGTTTCTGGGATAAACTCGAGATGGCCGGTGGGGATGAACCCGACTTGCCCGCTAGGACCGCCGGAGGCCGGAGTTCGTGATTCCATTCCGGGCGCGGAAATCGGCCGACCGCGGCTGATTTGTGACAGCCCCGGCGGTATTTTCAAGGCGAAGATGGGTGAATTTGTGATTCGCGAGTTATTGGTTCGACTTTGGATTTCGTCAGCCGTCATGACCGGGTGGTTGCTCGCCGGGTGCGCCCCGGAGCGTGCCGCGGAAACGCCGTCGTCCGATGCGCGACCAACCCACGGCGTGGACGTCGTTAATCCGTCAGGCGGCGCAAGCGACGTTTACCCGCTCGTGGAGACCTGCGTGCCGGAAAACGCCGGCCCGTTGGGTGTCCGCGTGCAGGGAGAGGCATTGATTCCGGATCGCGTCTTCCAGACCAAGGATCGCAAGGATTGGCCCGATTATGCCCCGCCCGAGGAAATCCGGGTGACTCTGCCCGAGATGCCCCCCGACCTTGCACAGTCCTTGCAACCGAACGCTGAAGAAGAGAGCGCCGCGCCGGCGCGGGGCGAAGCCGTGACATTGGAGGGCGAAGAGAGCGGCGATCGTTCTCGCCGCACGAAGTGAACCTTGCGGGGGGGCGCAACGAACAATCGCCCACGGTGCGACTTCCTTTTGGCCAAGTGTAGAGCGACTTTTGACAAATCTAGAGCGACCTTTTTGCCAAGTCTAGAACGAAAAGACCGGACGAACTCGGATGGATTGGGGCGGCTGGACGATCCTTTGGCTTGCGAGCGAGTGGCTGATCCGGCTGGTCATGCTGCCCGTGATCGTCCTTCGCAAGGCTCGCCCCACTACCTGCTTGGCCTGGTTGGCGGTGATTTTCTTTCTCCCCTGGCCGGGGCTGGTCGTGTACCTGCTGATCGGGGAGAACCGTTTGGGACGCAAACGGCTGGAGCAGCGGCGAAGTCGCTTTGCCGACTTGCGGATTCAACAGCGGGCCGTACCGGTACCGGCGGGGGGGAGTGCCGGAGTCACCCTGGCCGAGGACGACGACGGCACGGATGGCTACCGGCCCCGAGACTTCTCGCCCGAGACTCCCCTCATCCCGGACGACTTCCAGCCCATGGTGTCGCTGGTGGAGAAGTTCACGGGTTGGCCGGTCTCGTCGGGCAATCAAGTCGCGTTCTTGTGCGACGCCGAATTGATGGTGGATCGTCTCGCGGCGGAAATCGACGCGGCGAAGGATCACGTGCACCTTCTCTTCTTCATCTTTCGGGACGATTACTTGGGGCGCCGGGTGGGTGACGCCCTGATTCGGGCGGCCGAACGGGGTGTGGTTTGCCGGGTCCTGGTCGATGCCGTCGGCTCGCGGCGGATGTTCCGCGGACTGGGGGCCGAACTGCGCGGCCACGGCGTGCAACTGGTGCCCGCCTTGCCCGCCCGTTTGTATCGCCTTCCCTTTGCCCGCTTGGACCTGCGGAATCACCGCAAGCTGGCGGTGATCGACGGCCGCGTGGCGTACACGGGTTCGCAAAACATCGTGGAACCGTCGTACGGGCACAGAAAGGCGGGACGCTGGCACGACATTACGGCCCGAATCGTCGGTCCGGCCGTGCATCACCTGCAATTGCTGTTCTCGGAAGATTGGTTCCACGAGACCGGCGAGTGGTTGGACTTGCCCCGCTACTTTCCCCCGCCGGCGGCCTGCGGCGATTCCGTGCTTCAGGTCCTGCCCAGCGGACCGGACATGCCGGGCGAATTGTTTCAAGACATCTTCGTGAAGGCGGTGTTTCTGGCCCGGGAACGGATTATTCTGACCACGCCGTACTTCATCCCCGACGAACCCCTGATGATGGCCCTGCGACTGGCGGCTTACCGAGGGGTTCGGGTGGACTTGGTCATCCCCAAGCGAAGCGATCATCCCGCGGTGGATGCGGCGGGGGCGTTTTATTACTCGCGATTGGTTCGCGACGGGGTGAACGTTCATTACTTCTTGCCGGGGCTTTTGCACGCTAAAACGACGACCATCGACGGCCGGCTCGCGATCTTCGGTTCCGCCAACTACGACATCCGATCGTTTCTGCTCAACTTCGAGCTGAACCTCCTCCTTTACTCCCCCCCCGCCGTGGAAGAGCTGGTCCGCCTGCAAGAGCGCTATCTTTCCCTGTCTCAGCGATTGAGGGAGGACGCTCTCCCTGATCGCGTTTGGCCGCGCCGCCTTTGGATCAATCTGGCTAAACTGCTCAGTCCCCTCCTGTAGCGGTAGCTACCAGGCTGTGCGCGCCTCGGCATGGCTTTGCCATTTTGCCCAGATTGGGCTGAGCAGCGGCGAATGATCGGGAATATCGGCAAAAACGGATGATTGCTCTCAATCTTAACTTTGGTTCTTTTCGATAAAACCGGAAGCAGGGGCCGTGTGCATGTGTCGCCGTTCCCTCAGGGCAATGACGGTTTTGACCGCGCCGCGACCGTGAAAACACGTTGCGGCGCGAGTGCGGCGCCCGGGAGGTCGCGGCGGGATTCGCGCGTCAGCCCTTTCCGTCTGGATTAAGTCGGTTTCGTTCGTCGGTAGTTTTCGCGGCGATCGGCGCGAGGGTGCGGGCATTGCAGGAAGGATCGTTCCACCATGACCCGAATTAACACGAACGTCAGTTCCCTTACCGCTCAAAAAACGTTGGCGAGATCCCAGGCCCAATTGCAGGAGGCGTTGACGCGACTGAGCACCGGCCTGCGGATCAATTCCGGTAAGGACGACCCCGCCGGTTTGATCGCCAGCGAGGCCCTGCGCAGCGACATTACCAGCATCCAGAAGGCGATCACGAACAGCCAGCGGGCCAACCAAATGATCGCCACGGCGGATAGCGCTTTGGGGCAGGTCAGCTCCTTGCTCAACGATATCCGCGGGCTGGTCTCCGAGGCCGCCAACAAGGGAGCGATGTCCGCGGAGCAGATTCAAGCCAACCAATTGCAGATCGATTCGTCCTTGGAGGCCATCGACCGCATCGCCCAGGTGACCCAATTCCAGGGCCGGCGTCTGCTGGATGGGAGCCTCGACTTCGTAACCCAAGGGTTGGATCCTAACCTCGTGAAGGACCTGCAAATCGATCAGGCCAATTTCGGTGCCAACAACGAAATCGGCGTGAATGTCACGGTCGTGCGGCAGGCGAGCCGCGGGCAATTGAAGTACGGTTTCGGGGCCGTGGCCAACAACGTGGTCCTGGAGATCGGCGGAAAACAGGGATTCGAGGCCTTCAGCTTCGCCGCCGGCAGCAAGGTCGAGGACATGGCGCGGGCCATCAACCTGGTGGCCGACGCGACCGGGGTGGTGGCCGAAGTTCAGCAAGAGGCGACCCAAGGTGCCCTGACTACGTCCAGCTTCGGTTTGGACAACGACGTGGTGATCACGGCCAATCAGGCGGGCCAGGCGGCGGGCGATATCCGCGTGAAATACGTTAAGAGTGCCTCCTCCGCCACCACCGCCACGTACACGGCCGCCACGGGAACGCAACCCGCACTGCTCGAGGTCCAGCTCGGCACGCGGCAGTGGGCGGCGGCCTCCGGTGAGGTCAATCCCGCCGGCACCAACAACGCTATCAGCCTCAGCGCTAACATCGAGGGCGAGGAATTCAACGGCGTCAAGCTCACCGTCACCAACAGCGGCGGCGCGATCACTCTCGGCTACGATCACACCACCAAGGTCCTGAACATCGGCATCAATGACGGCGTGACCACGGCCAACGACTTGGTCAACGCCATCAACAACGACGCCGCGATCTCGGCCCTCTTCACGGCCGCCCACGTGGGCGAGTCCGACGGCTCCGGCACGCTGACTGCTGCCGACCCGGGCTGGGCCGACTTCACCACTTCCGGCGGCGTTACCGGCGGCGAGGTCATCGCTACCGCCAACGACGTGGTCGCGGCCATCAACGCCTCGCCCGCCGCCGCCGTGGTCACGGCCTCGCTGGCCGCCGGCAACAACGGCTACGGCACGGTCGGCGAGTTCCAGGAATATGCCTACTACGGCACCGCCGAGGCCAAC
>JAAZNR010000227.1 GCA_012798155.1 Thermogutta sp.
ACGTCTCGTCATGCTGTCTCTGCACGCGCCGGAACAGGATCAGAACCGCAAGCGCGGCGGGTCCGGACAAGATCAGAACGACAATGATGAGGAGGGGAAGAATCGCCGGATCGTGCATGCAGATCGCCTGTCGTAGAGATTGGGCCGTGCGTTCCCGACCTTCAGGGTACGCGACGCAATCCCGCCGGTCAATGCGATCCGCAATCGGAAATGCCGCGGCACGATCCGCCCGCTTGCCGGCGGGAAAGGGAGGCGAATTGCGGCGCACGGAAAGCCGGCGGGGAAGTTAAGGCTTCGCGCCGGCGTCCGGCAAATCGGCCACTACCCTAAATCCGACGTTGAAGGCTCGACCGAACGGCGGCATGGATAGCCGGCGCGAGGCCCTTGCCCATGCCGGGCGATCGTACCACGACCCTCCGCGGATCACGCGCGGATCTTGACCCTGGAGATCGTTCCGGCCGTCGTCTTCGGTATAAGGATACGGCAAATAGCGAGTTCGCGTCCATTCCCAGACATTGCCGTGCATGTCGAACAGTCCCCAGGGGTTGGCGGCGTATCTCCCCGCCGGCAGCGAGACGAAACCGCCGTCATCGAAGCGAGCGTCTTTGGGAACCCAATCGTCGTAGGGCGAGTAATCATCGAGATAGCGCACGGAGATGTATGTATCGATGACGTATTTGCGGAGCTGCCGATCTCCCAGGTTGGCAAAGCGAGAAAAGTCCGCGTCCGCTTCGCCGAACCAGAAAGGCGAGGTCGTGCCGGCGCGGCACGCATATTCCCACTGGGCTTCCGTGGGGAGATCAAAACGGAATCCCGTCCGCCCGGAAAGATGCTCGCAAAACGCCCGAGCCTCATGCCAAGATACGCGCACCACCGGTTGTCGCGGGCCGTTCAAAACGTAACCGTGGACACCGAACTGATATCCGTGCAGCGACTCCACGTGGCTGTCGTGATGCGGGGCAAAGGTCGCGAATTGCTCGTTGGTAATCTCGGTGGTGCTGATCCAAAAGGGGTGGGGAATCATCACTTTCGCTCGCGCTTGCTCGTCCGGCGAGGCGTCTTCGCCGCCCATGACAAACGATCCCGCCGGAATCTTGACCATTTCCAGCGCGATTCCCGGGGCGAGTTCGATGGTTCGTCGCGCCGGGTCGGTAGGCGGAGGGGAAATCGCCGGTGACGGGTCGGAAACGCCCGACTGTGGGGCGGCCGTTGAGAGCGATGCCCAGGTTGCCCCCATGCGTGCGTTTGCCCGGATGGGTGCCAACGCCTCGCCTGAGGCAGAATGCGGGGAGCTTTCGGCCTGCTTTCGCGGGGGCGATTGCGGCGAGGACGCGAACGCCGGGACGACGGGCAGGGTTTCCGGATCATCGCTCATCCCAGTGTATCGTCGCCGCAATTCCAAGGCCCTGCGGTGCGCCGCGGCGATCGTCTCCGCTCCCACGATCTCGCTCCACCGCCCGTGGAACGGTGCGTTCAAGTCGATCCATGTCGTCAATCGCTCCCACGACTCGTGGTCCAACTCGACGCCGTAATGCCCCTTTTGCAGGATGCGGACCAGCTCCGTGGAGCCTGCGTAGAACTCCATGGGCGCCAAGAGATGGAGATCGCTTTCGATCCCCGGCCGACGAATGAAGCCGTGCAATGCCACGTAGGATCGGGAGAACTTTCCACCGAAGGCGGGCGAGACGCTGCCTGCGATCTTGGAGGACCAATCGCGAACGATCTCATCGCCGCGGAGGTCCGGCAGAGATTTGCCGTTCCAGGACGGCCTGCCGTCATGACAGGTCACGCAATGGCGGTCGAGGACGGGCTGGACTTCTCGCGCAAAATTGAATCCTCGGGGCGGGCCGTACCAAGGCTCGATGGATCGCGGCGGATTCCGGGACGCCAGAGTGTATTGATTGGGCGGCGCCGTGTTGGGGTGTTCGTGGCAGCCTACGCAGGAGAGCGTCTCGCCGGGCATGGCGGTAAACCAGCTCCGCATCGTTTGCAGGGCGCGGCCGTCTTCGTCCAACGGCTGTACGGCGATCGGAGTGTAGGCGGGTACCCGAAACAAGGCCGACCCGTCGGCCTCGACCGGAACGGTACCGATAATTCGCTTCACGTCCCAGGGGCCGTCCATCCCCACGGCGCCCAGTAATCCGCCCGTTCCCCGATAACTGAACTGGTAGCCTACCAGCCGCAGCGACTTCACCGCGCCGCGTGGAATGCCCTTGAGTCCCGGTCCTTGGTAGACGTCGACCATATAGACCAATGCCTCCGTATTCGACGCATCCGTGCGGTCCGGAATGACAGGCGGACGCCGGCGCGGAGCAAGCGGAATCGGCTCCAAGAAGGCGTAACCCGGCTCTTCGTGAAGCAACAGCATGTTGTCGAACACATCGACCATGTAAATACCCCAGGGGGCATTCGGGCCGAGTTTGGCCGACACCAGAAAGTATTTATCGCTGAGGGGGAACGGGTTCAGGAATTGGGGCCAAACGCCGTCGACCAGTTGGTCCCGAATGATCGGCTCGACCGCTTCGCCGCGTCGGGGGATTTCATGGATAACGCCGCGGGCTTCGTGACGCCCCACCGCGGGATCCAGGATCAGGAGACGCCCGGAACGCCGCGTCCCGTGGTGGCCGGTTGCCACGCCGATCACTGTTCCGATGGTCTCGGGGATCGGCTGAGCGTCGAAAAACGAGTTGGGGAAGTAGCTGTTGCTGCCGTAGTAGGCCGCCTGATTCGTGCCGTCCGGATTCATGCAGAACAGGATCCGCGAATGAGCGTGGGGGATGTCGCTGTACTCCCAGCGGAGATAGAGGATGCGGCCGTCGGCCATGACGCGGGGATGCCAATTGTGCTCCTGGTCGACGGTCAATTGACGGATGCGACCGTTGGGATCGCGGCGATAGAGATTGGTCACGTGCGAACTACCGGCGACACAAGGGACGCCGATGAACGGGGCGGTGGAGGTGAAAGCGACGCCGCCGTCGGGAAGATAGCAGGCGTCGTAGTTGTCCACGTCGGCATCGGGAATCAAAGGCAATTCGCGGACCTCGCCCGACGCCAAATCCAGTTCGTGCACCTGAAAGCGACCGTTGCCGCCGGGCATGCTGAAAAGTACCCGGCAGCCGTCCCAGTGCAGGTCCATTTGACCGACGTAACGACCGTCTTCCGGTTGCAGCAAAATCTCCACCCGGACGGAATGATCGCGGTACGCCAGGGCCACGATTTGGTTGTCGTAGCCGGTCGTCGGCAGGCTGGAATTGCTTTCCCAGTTGGCCGGCAAGCCCAATTGACGCTCGCCGCGTCGCACCGCCAGGATGCGCTCGAAGCTTAGGAGCGGATTGGCCGACAAGGCTTCTCGCCGCAGGGCCGCGAAGTTCGCCTCCAGCTCCGCCCATTCGGGGGTAAGCCGGGCCTGTTGCCCGTTTTCTTGCGTCAATGCCAAAAAACGTCGCCGCAAGGATTCCAGCCGCGCAAGGTAGTCTGCGCCGCGATAGCGTTCTGGGAAATCTTGGGCCAGGTCACGAACGGCCGCTTCCACTGCGTCGAGCTGTGCCGCCGATACTTCAAGCGAAAAGGGCGGCGGCAAGGGGGCATCATCCGGAAGGGGCGTCCACTCGGGCGAATTCGCCGGGGATGGAGCCTCTGTTTCCGCTGCTTGCACGTCGCAAGATTGCGTCGCAGACAAGGCTCCCAGTATCAAAAGGGCCGAAACCCCCAGACGGGATCTTTGAACAAGCATCGCGGGTTTCCTCCCATGTACCGCAGACGGTGATTCGAAGGGTGAAAGCCGGCGGTGGTGGTGCCCGGACCGGTTCACTCAAATACGCGGTGCATGTCCCTAGCCGGATCATCGTCAGCGCGACCATTATCGTATTTCTCACTTTCGGACGTCAACGACGCATGGAAGCGAGAAAGAACTAAGCCGACTGTCCCGCGCGAGTGGAG
>JAAZNR010000228.1 GCA_012798155.1 Thermogutta sp.
AGGAGCATGACGAGGAACAGCCCGGTCCGCACCGAGTTCGAGCACCAAAAGGGCACCTTCCAGCGCTTGACCCGGCGGAGGATCGGAAGACTATAGGCCAGTTCCTGAAGTGCGCCGAAGGGGCAGGCCCAGCCGCACACGAGCTTGTTTCCCACGGTCGCCAGCGCGACGAAGAAGACGAACGCGCCGACCGTCGCGGGCACCGAGGGTTGCAATCCTACCATGGCCTTGAAGAGTTTGACGGCGCCTTCCATGGGGTTGGGGGACTTGCCCAGGGCAAAGCCGCAGACCGCGACCGCCAAGACCAACGCGGCAATGTAAGGAGCACGGGGATACCAGATTTTCCTTTCCCGGTTGGTCGCTCCATCGGGTCGCCCAAGACGGACGAGGAAGACCAGCCCCCAGAGCACCAGGGCGGCAAACACGAAATACTTTGCGATGGAGCCGTGGTGACCCGCTAAATGCGCCGCCACGGCGTCGAGCAATTCCTGGCTGACTCCCAGCTCCGCGACGGGCCTGTCCTTGGAGGCATTCAGCGGCAGGTTGAGTTCTTTCGCCAGCGCCTTGCCCGTCGTGTGCAAGTGTGGGACCATCTGCCGGATCGTCATCGCGGTGGTCAGCGGCGGCATCTCGGCTCGGCTTCGCGGTTGCAGTGCCACACCGAGGCCGCAGATGGCCGCCGCCGCAATCAGTGAACCGACGAGCCAGACGATCTGCGCACGGGACAGCCGGGAGAGGTAGGGAGTCATTGGCCGCGTCCTTGCTTTCGGGCGGACGGCTGTCCGCTACGGACGGGTTCGGCAATCGCCCCTTGTTTGCCGGCCGGCGTCAATTTCCCCGCCTTGAATTGTTCGATCACCGCACGGACGGTGCCGGAGCAGCCGGGGATGACTTGGATTCCGGCGGCGGCGAGCGATTTCGAGGCGTTCGGCCCGCACTTACCCGTCAAGAGAACTTTAACCTGTTTCGCGGCGATTGCTTGAGCGGCCTCCACACCCGCGTCGCGGTTCGAGGTCCACTCGTTCTTCAACACCTCAAACGTTTCGCCGTCGGCATCAACGATCAAGATATACGAACACCGGCCGAATTGCGGATCGACGGGGGCATCCAAAGATGGCGCAACCGCCGTAACGGCAATCTTTCCGGTAGGTTCTTTACGCACTGCGGGGCCGGGTTGCGGCGGAACAGCCCACCGGCGGCCGCGTCCCCAGCCGGGACCCCGACCCCAGCCAGGCGCGGCCTGCCCAACGGCCATTCTCCCCGGACGGAGGAAGCTTCCTGCCCAAACGGGGCGGAGACCCGCGTCCCGCAGCTCCACCGTCGTCTCGCCGAAGGTGAGGGATTGCGCGACGTAGTGCTTCTCTTTCATCTTTTCCGTGCGAAAGGCCTGCACGGCGATTGCTTGCCCCACGGACAGCTTGGCAACCGTATCCGCAACAGCCTCGGCCGGGCCGAGGTGGATGTTGAGAAGCTCCTTCTCGGCGGTTTCCAGAATGATGTGAGTGCCGATCAGCGATCGCCCGGTCGTGGCCTCGCACGGTCCCGTCTTGACTTCGACGATCTTGCCGGAAAGCGAGACGATTCCGGGCTTGGTCGGCTGCCCCGCGACGCCGCTCAGGTCGCCGACGCCTTTTTGGGCCGACGCGGTCGACGCCAACCCTAGGCAGGTGAAAAAGGCTGCCGCGAACCCAACGATCAAACTTCGCATTGCTGTTCCTCCCTTACGGCGTTCAGGATTCCATCCAGTGGAAGCAACTACGCCACTCTCGGAAGTATGTCGATGGCAATCCAAGCCATCCCCGGAAACGGAACGGTCGGCACAAGGTAGGCGGGTGCCGGTAGCCAACCGCTCATGTGCGCGTGCTCTTGCTCCTGCGCTGCAAACTTTGCGCACCCCTTTCGGGATCGGCTCGACAATTTTGCAGCGCCGGCGGGCCTGCCCTCGACAATTTCGCGGCGGCAGCTTTGCAGCGGCCGCAATCCTGCCGAGGAACCACCTCTCTCCGCCCCTGCGGATAATTGAGGAACCACGTCACTCCGCCCCTGCGGGTGATATCGTTTGGCGCAACCGCAAGAGCCGGAGCCTAGCAAGAGCTGGACCAAACCGGAAGCGACACCAAACCAAAAGCCGGACCCAGCCAAAAACTGGACCATAGCAAAAGCCGGACCATAGCAAAAGCTAGGGCATAGCGAGGTTGTTCGTGGTCGGCAAGGCGGTAAATGCGTCCCACGTCCGACGGAGTGGCTGCAAACACCGTGCCAAACAAAAACGGACATCACTGTGAATCGAGGCGTTCGCGTTGCAGCGACCGGCCCGCGATCCGTGCTATCCAGTCACCGAGGTTACTCCTGTCCAGTCGCGAAGGTTACCCCAAGCGCGAGCGGTCCGAAGGTCTCATCGCAAGCGGCGGTCTCATCGCAATCGGCTGCCGTGAATCTTGCGTGCCATCCCGGGTACCGCGGAGAGCGTGTTACCACGGCCGGTCGGGCCGGCAGCCGGTGAATTGGCGTTCGAACTCGGGGATCGTCTCCGGCCGGCGATGCCTTCTCTCCCAGGCGGCTTGGTAAAGCGAATAAAAGCCCGATAGGATGACCCCGGTTCCGCCGATGATCAGGAGCGTCTGCGGCGGGACTTCCAGGGCGGTCAGTGCCATGCCCGCGGCCGACGCACTGAAACGAATCACGCCGTTGAGGAAAACCATAATGCCCATGTATCGGCTTGTATCCCCGCCGGGAGGAGCGAAGTAGGTGACGCCGATTTGCCACCAGAGAATCCACCATCCGCCCTGCACGCTGCCGCGCAATAGCCGGCCGATCACGGGCAAAACGATCAGGGCGGGCGGGAAAAAGGTCATGCAGAGCGGAGTGGCGGCCAACAAGAGCGCGTCCAGGCCCCACACGAAACGAATGCACGCCCACGAGATCCAGGGATTCGTGCGGTCGAAGAGCTTCCCCAGCGAGCCGGTGACGGCAAAGGCCGCCAGCGCCGGCAGGGCATGCATCAGGGCGCTGGATCCCACGTAGCCGAACCCCAGTCCGCGGCTGAGAAAGGCCCAAATCAGAGGGAAATAGAGCATCTGGAAAAAACCGTCCAGAAAGCACCCGCCGAGATAACGGCGGAATCGACCGTCGCGGACCAGAATGGCGAACGCCTCTTGAAAGCTCTTGCCGATTTGCGGTTTGCTTTCCAGGGCAAGCGAGTCCAACGTCTCGTCCACGCGAATTTGCCGGAAGCACACAAAACTTGCCAGGCTGAGGAGCCCGGCCAGAATCATGAGCGTTTGGACGATGTGATCGGCGAGCCGGCGTAATATCCCGCCTCCCGCCGCGGCAATGTCTGCGCCGCCGCTCGCTTTGGCGTACTCGGCCGCGAAGTGGAGGATTACGGCCGAGGCGATGCTGAAGAACAGAAAGCAGAGCGACGACCACCTCCGCACTTCACCGGTGGCATGGCCGCGATGTTCGACCGGATAATTCGCCCGCAAAACAGCGGTGATTGCCGGCCGGGTGACGATCTCGAACATCGCCCCCACGCCGAGCAGCGTGAGGAACCAAAAGGCATCGCCGCAGGCCGCGGCCATTGCCAGGCTGCAAATTCCCGCCGCGACACCGGGGATGAAGACGAACGGCATCTTGGGACGCGAGGCCATCCGGCTGCCGAGGTAGAGGGCGAGGAACATCCCGATGCCCGAATACAGCTCCCTCAGCGGCAAGTGCCAATTGGCGGCCTGGAATGACTTGATCGCGATCAGAGGGGTATTGAGCAGGATGCCCCCGGCGGCGGCATCTAATAAGGCGTAGGCGAGATGCCAACGGAAGGTTCGCGCCGCATTGCCCGATAACTTCGGTGGGCCGACGAGGTCTCGGGCAGGGGCTAGCTTGACCATCTGCCATTACCCTCCCGTGCGATTCGCGGAACCCGGCTTAGGTCCGCGGCTTTCTCTTCGTCGCCGCGCTTCCCGAATGACCGCCGCGCGGTCGCGTTCCCGTTCCGCATGCTCGGCGGAAAGCAAGCGGATCAACCGCCTGACGAGCGTCGGCTTAAGGATATAGTAGCAGCGGAGCGACCCGTTGACATGGCAGGCGATCAACTTGGCCTCGCGGAGCGCCGCGATGTGTTGGGAGAGATGGGGTTGCGGGATTGCGATCAGGGCATTGATGTCGGCCACGCACTGCGGCCCCTCGCAGAGCGATTCCAAGATCATCAATCGAATGGGCTGGGCGATGGTGCGAAGAAGGCGCGCCCGCTCCTCCCACCTCCCAAGGTCCGTTTCCTTGCCCGCGGCTTCTTCGCTCATGGTCGTAGCAGCAGGATTTTGGACTCGGCTGCGATCCGCCTTTTATCGTCGGCCAAGCCGCGTGCCGATCACCTCCGCCGGGGGAAGCTCCTTGCCGATCATCTTCGCCGCGTGCAACGTCGCAAAAGCCTTTCTTTCGCTCAGGCGGGGGCCGGTCGGAGGGCATCGGTCACCGGCAGCGCCGCCTCGGCCTCCTCCAGCCGGGATTGGATTGCCAACAAGTAAAGCGCCAAGGGCCGGTACGCCAAGTGCGACCACTTTCCGAACGGCACTTCCACCACCAGCATGGGGACCGCGACGGCCAGATGCACAATATACATCACGTAGGTCGGCATCGCCAGCCCGGCCAGGCGGAAAACGTGGACCACGATTCCCGTCAACGAAGTGGCGAAAAGCAAGACCAGGAACGTCCAGTCGCTCACGTGGGAATACTTGTGAATCTCGTCGCGACGACGGAGGCGGCCAAGGATGGCTTCCCCCGTGAAAAAGAGCAGCGTTCCCGTGGCGTAATAACCCAGCAGGTCCATCATGCGCCAATCCGACCC
Source organism: Thermogutta sp. (assembly GCA_012798155.1). Classification (GTDB taxonomy): domain Bacteria; phylum Planctomycetota; class Planctomycetia; order Pirellulales; family Thermoguttaceae; genus Thermogutta. The sequence goes on from JAAZNR010000228.1 coordinate 4,844, forward strand.
GTCGGTCTGAAACCATCGCAGCAGCACGATCACCAGCAGCATCATCGTCAGATAGCCGCTGACAAGCAGAAAGTGCTTCCACCAGCGCGTCGGCGAGGGGCAATCGCGCCATCGTTTCTGCGTCAGAAAGTGAATCACCAAAGTCCGTAATTCACTGAGCCAAAGGGTCAGGGGGATCTTTCGTGCGCGTTCGATGGATAAAATGAGCGCGACCATCCGAATGGCGTTGATCAACAGGAGCGAACCCAGCCCCACCGCCAGCACCCAATCGCCGAGTTCGACCCAGAACACCGGTGCAAACGTATTCAGCTCGACGCGATCCGTAACGATCGGGCCGTGAAACAGCAGGAACAAGGCAACCACGAAGGCCGCGACCACGGCCAGCGCCGTGAATTCCCACAGCGGCGAGAGGTAGAACTTCCGCGCCAGACCGGTCCAGTCGTACTGCGTGGTCAACCAGCGGCGCACGGACATCATGGCTTCGCCCGGATTGGCCTGGCGAGGACACGTCTGCGAGCACTCCCCGCAGTAATAGCAGAGCCAAGGCTCAGGGGACTTCAGGAGCTTGTCCTTGAGGCCGAGTTGGACATAGCGAATGACTTTTCGCGGGAAGGCGGTCTTGTTCTCGGACAACGCGCAGACGGCCGTGCAGTTGCCGCAATTCATGCACTGGGTGAAGTCATGGCAGCCGAACGCGGCCAACTCTTCATGAAACCGTGGATCGACCTTTTGACTCATGCGTGGATCGACCTTTTGACTCATGATTCGGTCCCCTTCCCCTCGGACGCTTCGGGCAGGGCGTATTCGAAATAGTCCTCACGCTCGGCGCCCTCGACCACTTTGCCGTATTTCTTCATGGCCATCAGATGCCAAAAGACCTCGTGGGGCGGCAACCCCGTCTCCTTCGCGATCTCCGGCGCGGTCTTGGGAGCCGCTTTCAGCGCGTCGATGATTCGGCGGCGATCCGCCGTCTGCCGGCGATTGCGTTCCACAAGTTCACGGGACGCGCCGCCTACCCGTTCGCGCAGAATCTCGATAGGCTTCTTTTCTTTCGCGGCGTGCGATCTCGGGGCGGCTTCGGACACGGCTCTCCTCCTTCATACATGCTCAGCAACAACGGCGTCCACCATGGCGTCGAATTGATCGAGTCGCCAGCCAGCCACCTGGATCGCACCGGTCGGACAGACGGGTACGCACATTCCGCAACCGTTGCAGAGGGCCGAGTTGACCTCCGCCCGAGTTGCCGTTCGGCCGTCTCGCTCTTCTTCGATCAGGCGGATAGCCTGCTGGTGCCGGCAGGCCTCGACGCACTTGCCGTGACCTTGGCAGAGATCGGGGTCGACCTGGGCGCGAAACGGCTCGAGTTCAATCGTCCCATGGGAGAGCAGGGAGCCGGCCTTGGCAGCCGCGGCCGAAGCTCCCGAACAGCTTTCCATGACATCCATCGGTGCTTGGCAGGTGCCGGCCAGAAATATCCCTCCCACCGCCATTTCCACGGGCCGCAGTTTGGGGTGAACTTCCTGGAGGAAGCCGTCCTCGCTCCTGGCGATTTTTAGTTGTTCAATGAGGCTCTCGATATCGCGAGGGATCATGCCCGTCGCGAGCACGACCAGATCGGCCGGAACTTCAAGTTCCTCGCCGAACGTGAGCAGGTCCTTGACGCGGACCGCCAGGGGCGACGAGTCGGCCTCGGCGGCGGAGACGACGGGAGGCTGCTCGCCCGGATAACGCATGAAGACGACTCCCAACCGGGACGCTTCCGTGTAATACTCCTCATGCCCTCGCCCATAGGTCCGAATGTCCTGGTGGAGGTCGAATACGTTTACCTCCGGGAATCGCCGGCGGATTTCCACGGCCGCACGGAGGGTCGCCGTGCAGCAGACGCGCGAGCAATGGGTATTGACCTTGCCGTTCGGCCCGGGCCGATGCACCCCCTCGATCTGCCGGCTGCCCACGCAATGGATCAGACACACGTTGCGCACCGGTCGGCCCTGCCATTCCAGACGGCCGCCGGTGGGGCCTTGCGGATCGAGCAAGCGCTCGAGTTGAGCCAGGGTAATGACTTCACGATGTTGCCCGTACCCAAGCTCCCCGTCATAAGGCTGATAGAGATCGAATCCCGTTGCCAAGAGGATTGCTCCGGCGGCGATCGTCAGTCGTTTTTCCTCGCCCTCCAGCGAGATCCCCTTGCCCCCGACCGCCGCCAGGCATTGCCCGCACCGCGTACACGCCTCCCAGTCGATGGCGGGCATCGCGGGGGAACAGCCTTCGTAGGGGCGGTAGATGGCTTTTCGTTCGGTCAAGCCGAAATCGAATTCCGAAGCCACCTGAACGGGACATGCCTCGATGGCCGCGGTGATTTCCTCCGGCGAGAGGTGATCCACGCCCCGCGGCATGACCGCCGCCTGCAACTGGAAATTCCCCAGACAGCCGGTAGCTTCGACAACCTCCGCCTGCGTGAGCACGGTGATATTGGGGTCCTTTTCGACCTCCTGGATAAGTGTTGCTAAGAGGTCTCGCGCCGCAATTTCGGTAGGATAGAGGCGGTGCCAATGCGCGACCCGGCCGCCCAGGAACGGGGACCGTTCCAGGAGCGTTACCGCAAACCCGAGCCGCGAAAGGTCGCGCGCGGCCCGCAAACCGCTTATCCCGCCGCCGATCACCGCCACATGGCGGACGGCCTTCATGGAGATGGGCGCAAGCGGTTGCAGCTTTTTCGCCTTGGCGACACCCGCGGCGATCAACCGAATCGCCTTGTCCGTGGCCCCCTCCGGATCGGACTTGGTACACCAACTGACCTGTTCTCGGAGGTTGACATGCTCGTAGAGGTAGGGATTCAAATCCGCGCGGGCCGCGGCGGCACGAAAGGTGTGCTCATGCAGGCTCGGAGTACAGGCGCCGATCACGATGCGGTCCAGCTTCTCCCGTTGAATATCCTCGATCAACAGGTTTTGGCCGGCCTGCGAACACATGGCGGAGGACTGCCGGGCAACCACGACCCCAGGCAGTCGCGCGGCGGCTTGCACGACGCGATCCACGTCAACGACGTCGGAGAT
>JAAZNR010000229.1 GCA_012798155.1 Thermogutta sp.
CGATGGGTGCACCATACGAAATTCGCCTGCGAATCCAAGGCGTCGAATCCCAGCCCGGCGAGCCCCTCCGCAAGGCGTGCCCGCGTGGCTAGGATTTTCGCCCGATTTTCCCGCAGCCAAGCTCGATCCTCGATGGCCGCCGTCGCCGCCGCGATGGACAGCGAGTCGCAATTATAGGAATCCTTGACCTTGCGAAGCTGTCGGATGATATCGGGATGCGCGATCAAGAACCCGAAACGCAAGCCCGCCAAAGCATACGATTTACTCAACGTGCGAGAGACGAGAATCCGCTTGCATCGTCGGACCGAATCCAGGCAGTTATCCTCGGCAAAATCGGCATAGGCCTCATCCACCAGGAGCGGGCAGGGCAGCCGTTCCGCCATGGCCTCCACGGCTTGCGGGCGAATCATCGTCCCCGAGGGGCTGTTGGGGTTGGGAAGATAGCAGAGACGCAGGTCCTCTCGCGGCAGGATGAATGCTTCCGGCAGGCTCCAGTCGGGCTGGAACATCACCTCTTCGACCGTCGCCTCTTGCAATCGCCCCAACACGCCGTAGAGGAGATAGCTGGGATAGGGATAGCGGATTCGATGTCCCGCCCCCACGAACGCCCGCGTGCATATCGTCAAAATATCGTCGCTGCCGTTGCCGGCCAAAATCCAGTCCGGATCGAAGCCGAGGACCGTGCCGGCCGCCACGCGAAAAGCCGTGGCCAGGGGGTCGGGGTACTTTTGCAGTCCGCGGCGAAGAACCTCCCGGATCGCCTCCTCCACCCGGGGTGAAGGGGGATACGGATTCTCATTGGTGTTCAGCTTGATGAAGCCGCCTTCCTGGGGCTGCTCGCCCGGCGTGTAGCCTTCCATGGTCCGGATATTAGGGCGAAACCACGCATCGACGCTACCGGCCGATTCGCCCTTGGATTCGACTGTTTTCATGGGTTTCCAACGCCAATAGGAGTGAATCAGTGAATATGCACGAATGGGTCGAGACCCGGCATGGCCCGGAGAAGCACGGCCGCCGAGCCGATGCCCCCAGCCACGGAAATCCGCCCGCACGCGGTCGTCGCACCAAACTACGAGTCGCACCGAACTTGTAATCGTGTCAACGGAACTTGTAATCGTGCCGACCGAACTAGGAATCGTGCCGAAGGCGGACCTCCACGCTTTCGCGATGGGCGGTAAGCCCCTCTTTGTCGGCCAGGACGCGGACCAGCCCCGCCAATTCAGCCAGTCCCGTCCGGTCGAAATGCAAGATCGACGTCGGTTTGAGGAAATCGTTCGCCGAGAGCGGACCGGCAAACCGGGCGGTTCCGCTGGTAGGCAGGACGTGGGAAGGCCCCGCCGCGTAATCGCCCAGGGCCACCGGGCAGTATTCCCCCAGGAAGATCGCCCCGGCATTGTGAATCTTCTCCGCCAGCACTTCGGCATTTTCGGTTATGATGTGAAGATGCTCGGGCGCGATCGCATCGGTAATGCGGCAGGCCTCGTCCTCGTCGCGAACCAGGACGGCGGCCCCGTAATCCTCCAGACTGCGACGGGCCAGATCGGCTCGGGATATCTCACCGAGGCTCTCGTTCAGTGCTGCGAGGATGGCGTCCAGGACGGCGTCCTCCCAGGCGATGAGAATCGAAGCCCCGGGCGAGTGCTCGGCCTGGGCGAGCATGTCGAAGGCCGCGAAACACGGATCGGCGGAGCGGTCCGCGATCACGACGACCTCGCTCGGCCCCGCGATCGAGTCGATATCGACCTCTCCGAAAACGAACCTCTTGGCCAGTGCCACGAACAGATTTCCCGGCCCGACGATCTTGTCCACACGCGGGCAAATCTCAGTGCCGTAGGCCAAAGCGGCAACCCCTTGGGCACCGCCCATCCGGTAGACCTCTTTGACTCCCAGCTCGTAGCAGGTCGCCAAGATGTCGGCGTTGTACGCCCCGAAGTCGGTCGGCGGGGCGATGACGGCAATCTCGTCCACTCCCGCTACTTGAGCCGGCACCACCGTCATCAAGAGCGTCGAGGGATAGGCCGCCGCCCCCCCGGGGACGCAAATCCCAGCCCGCCGCAGAGGGCGATAGCGCTCCAACAGATAGCCGCCGGGGCGGTCCACGCGAACGTCTCGCCGCAGAATCGCGCTTTGGAAAACCGTGATGTTCTCGCGAATGCGGCGGACGGCCTGCAAAAAGGAGGGATCGGCCCGGCGATGAGCGGCCTGCAATTCGGCCTCAGGTACCCGCAGCTCGTCCGCCCGCAACGTCTTTCCGTCGATTCGCCGCGTGTAGTCGATGACCGCCGCCAAGCCCCTCGCCTGGACGTCCCGGCAGATGCGCTCGACCACCTGGGAAGGAGTCAAGGGTTCGCCGAAAACGGCTACGGTCTTTCGCCGCGATTCCTCCGAAACCACCTCGCCGCGCGGGCTTAGCTCTTGCCGCAGTCTCTGCAGGGCGGCCTCGCCGCGGGTATCGGAAGTGTCAAGTTTGCGGATCGTGAGGGGTGGACTCATGGGTGTAATCGATTTGGAATGGAAAACGCGGGCTGGGTAGCCGGTCGTTCGATAGTGATCGTGGACGCGTGAGCGGGATCGACTGGATGGAAAATCCTTCGTTGATCGCCTCTCGGAAAGACACGCCGTCCTGCCCGCCGTTCGCTTGAATCGGGTTGGATCGCCCCAAACGCAGCGAGCTACCCAAGCAGAGTTGTCTTGTGCTGATGCGTTCCCGTCTTTGGGAGCCTACAATTTCAGTGGACCCTCTCGAGGGCAACTCGGCAGCCCCGGAACGTCCCGCGGATCAATAATCGCCGCAGCCGCCCCTCTTAATAGGGGTTTCGGGTGACTTAATAGGGGCTTTGGGCGACCGGAACCGCCGCCGCGGGTGACGGCGAACTCGAACGCTATTCCTCGAACTCGAAAGTATTCCTCAAAAACGAAATTCCCAAAAAACGAAAGAGCCGCCGGCACGTGTCAAAACCGCTTTTCCATGTTCACTGTACCACCTGCGGGGCACGGCTGAAAGTCACCGACCGCCGCGCCATCGGCGCGATTCTGGCGTGCCCGAAGTGTCAGTGCATGGTCGAGGTGGTTCCGCCCCCCGGCTTTGTTCTGGAAGACCATGCGGGACCGTCGCCCGCCGCCCCAGCGCCGAGCCGAGCCGGCGCGGCATTGCAGCAAAGCGGCCCGGGCGGTCCTCTTACGGAGGGCGATCAGGGACGAGAGGGCGCTGCCGTCTCGCCTGACTCCGCTCATGGGGTCCC
>JAAZNR010000230.1 GCA_012798155.1 Thermogutta sp.
CCGCTTGCAACGCCCCGGCGAGTTGCTGCCGCATTTGCGGGAATACCGTGCCCTCTTCGGCGATCGCGGTTATCTCTTGTGCGAGTTGTATTTCGGCCCGAACGACCGCCGCCGCCGGGAGTGGCTGTGCGAACTCTCGCGGCGGTCGCGCCTTCCCGTGCTAGCCGCGGGAGACGTGTATTATCACCAGCCCGGCCGGGCGGCGCTGGCGGACGTGCTGGCCGCGATCCGTTTGGGGACCACGGTCGATCAATTGGGGGCTCGCCGGTTTGCCAACGCCCAGCGTTGCCTGAAAACGCCCGAGGAAACGGCCGCCCTCTGGCATGGATCGCTCGACGCCGTGCGGCGAACCGAAGAAGTCGCCGATCGCTGCCGCTTTTCCCTCGATGAACTGCGGTACGAATATCCCCAAGAATTATCCCCGGACGGCGAGCCGCCCAGCGACTATTTGGCCCGCTTGACCTGGGAAGGGGCGCGGCGGCGGTATCCCCAAGGGATTCCCGAAAAGGTGCGGCGCTTGCTGGAGCACGAGCTGCGGTTGATTCGGGAGTTGCACTACGAGGCCTACTTCTTGACCGTTTGGGACCTGGGGCGATTCGCCCGCTCGCGCGGCATCCTCTATCAGGGTCGCGGTTCGGCCGCCAATTCGGCGGTCTGTTACTGCTTGGGAATCACGGCCGTCGATCCGGATCGGATGGACCTCTTGTTCGAGCGCTTCGTCAGCCGCGAACGGAACGAGGCCCCCGACATCGACATCGATTTCGAGCACCGGCGGCGGGAGGAGATTCTGCAATACATCTATCAAAAGTACGGCCGGGATCGGGCCGGCATGACGGCCGAGGTCATCACCTATCGCCCGCGTTCCGCGGTTCGGGAAACCGGCAAGGCGCTGGGGTTTCCCCCGGCGGAGATCGATCGTTTGGCCAAGCGAATCGAGCACTTTCACCATGAGCCGGACCTGGCGGGACGACTCCGCGAAATCGGCCTCGACGCGGACGCCCCGGCGGCCCGGCGGTGGATCGCCCTGACGCAAACCCTGGTCGGTTTCCCGCGGCATCTCTCGCAGCATACGGGCGGCATGGTGATGACGCGCGGCCCGCTCTGCGAACTCGTCCCCATCGAAAACGCCGCCATGCCGCAAAGGACCGTCATCCAATGGAACAAGGACGACCTGGACGAGCTGGGAATCCTCAAGGTGGATTGCCTGGCCCTGGGCATGTTGACGGCCGTGCGACGGTCCTTTCAATTGATCGACCAACACTACGGCAAAAGGCTGACCTTGGCCTCGATTCCGGAGGGAGACGCCGGCGTCTACGCGATGATTCGCCGCGCCGATACGATGGGCGTCTTTCAAATCGAAAGCCGCGCCCAAATGAGCATGTTGCCGCGGCTTCAACCGAGATGCTTCTACGATTTGGTGATCGAGGTGGCCATCGTCCGGCCGGGACCGATTCAGGGAAACATGGTCCATCCCTATCTTCGCCGCCGGGCGGGGCGAGAACCCGTAACCTATCCCCACGAGACGATTCGCCGCGTGCTGGGGAAGACGCTGGGCGTACCCCTGTTTCAAGAGCAAGCCATGCGATTGGCCGTGGAAGCGGCGGGCTTCACGCCGGGAGAGGCCGACCAGTTGCGCCGCGCGATGGGAGCCTGGCGGCGGCCCGGCTTGATCGACGCCTTCCGCAAAAAGTTGATCGACGGCATGGCCGCCCAAGGCTTCGACGCCGACTACGCGGAGGCGGTCTTTCGCCAAATTCGCGGTTTCGGCGACTATGGATTTCCGGAGTCGCACGCGGCGAGCTTCGCCCTTTTGGTGTACGTCTCGGCCTGGCTCAAGTATCACTATCAGGCCGCTTTCACGGTGGGATTGCTGAACAGCCAACCGATGGGCTTTTACGCCCCGGCCCAATTGATCGCCGATGCCCGGCGGCACGGCGTGGAAGTCCGCCCCGTGGATATCAACTACAGCCGTTGGGAAACCATCTTGGAGGATGCCGCGCCGCGAGCCGGTGCCGCTGCTC
>JAAZNR010000231.1 GCA_012798155.1 Thermogutta sp.
GAGGGAGGACGCGCCATGGATTCGCTTCAAGGTCGATTCCTGATTGCCGCACCCCAATTGCTGGACCCGAACTTCATCCGCACCGTCGTGCTGGTGTTGGCCCACAGTCCCCAGGGGGCGCTCGGCGTGGTGCTGAATCGTTTGCATTCCAAGACCGTGAAGGACCTGTGGGAGCAGGTTTCGCAAGGTCCGTGCAGAGTCGATCGCCCCTTGAATGCGGGCGGCCCGGTCAGCGGACCCGTGCTGGCCCTGCACCGGCGGAGCGATCACGCGGACGCGGAGGTCCTTCCCGGACTGTACTACTCGGCCCAGCGGGAAAAGCTCGAGCAATTGTTGGCGGAGGAGAGCCAAGACGTTCGCGTGTTTCTGGGGCACTCGGGCTGGGCGGGCGGTCAACTGGAGAACGAATTGGCTCAGGGGGCCTGGCTGATCTTGCCGGCCAGCGTGGAGCTGGTCTTCGGTCCCGTGGAAGGTCCGGCCCTTTGGCAACTGCTGCTGCACGCCTCGGGACGCACGGTCCTTCGAAAGCTCATCCAGCCGCCCCACGTCGCCCCGGATCCGTCGCTGAATTGAATTTCTCCGGCGATTGTCTTGCATCGGGTCGGCGTACCGCGCCTCATGCGCTCCGACGCCCCTCCGCCCCGATTCGAAGGGCGGAAACCCGGCCGCGATTGAGATACCCTTACGAAAGGCGAGCCAGGGCGGAGCGGAGACTGTCCGCCAAGACTTGGTATTCGGCATCCCTTTCCAAACCGCCGGAACGAGGCTCGTTTGCCGGCCGCGGGGCATCCGGCGGATCGTCCAAATCTCGCTCCGCGACAGGTACCGGCTCCCGCCCGTCGTGCATGTAGCTGCAATTCCGCCCGCTATCCTTGGCGGCGTAGAGGGCCTCGTCGGCTCGCCGGATCAGGGCCTCGGGCGGCTCGTTCTCGGCGACGCACGCCAAGCCGCAACTGACGCTCACGCGTACCCATTCAGCGCCTTTTCCGATGGTAACTCTCGCGACGGCCCGGCGGATTCGCTCAGCGGTTCGCGCGGCGGCCTCCGGGTCGGAGTGGGGGCAAAGAACGGCGAACTCCTCGCCCCCGATCCTCGCCGGGAAGTCCGTCTCGCGGACCGTGCCTTGAAGTATCCGGCCAACGCGAACCAACGCCTCATCTCCCACGGGGTGACCGAAGCGATCGTTGATCTGCTTGAAGTGATCCAAATCCAGGAGCACCACGCTGAAGGGTTGGCGCGTGCGGCGCCATGAGGCGAATTGCCGGGAAAACTCGCCGTCGAAAGCCCTGCGATTGGCCAGGCCCGTCAACGGATCGGAGTTGGCCTGGTTCCATTGTTCTTCGATCCGCTTGGCCTGCTCGGCGAGTTGCGCCTCCGCCCCGGCGAGGCGTTCCTGCAGCATCTGATTGGCCGCCACGAGGCGTCGTACCGCATCCAAGACGGCCTCATCCAAGGCGTCGGTCTGCGGCAAGCGGAGGAAGCCTTGGCTGGCGCTTTCCAGGAACCGGCGATAGTCGGCCACGTCGCTCTCGATCCGCCGCGTGATTCCGCGAATTTGCCGAAGGACGGCACGGCGACCCTGGGAGCTTGGCCCGCAAGATCGGGAATCCGCCCCAAGATACCGTCCCAGCAGCCGGCCCAAGACGATTCCCACGGCAAGCTGCACCGCGCCGAGCAGAATCCCGATCAAAACGTAGTAGAAAGCGGCCGGCATGATGAAACCTTCCAAGGGACCGTTGCACACCGCGCGGCGGAAAGGCAAGGCGATGCAATGCCGGAAAAGCCTACGAAGGGGTCATTCGATGCGATCTCAACGCCGGTGATGCGATCTCAACGGCGGAGCAACCCTCTTTCCGTAGCTTAGCTTTTTTGCGGGCGGATGTCATCCTTCGGGAATGGTTGAAGAGCGTCGATATCGCCCGCATCCATGAACCGAAAGCAACGTCTCCTCGACGTGCCGCGGCCGCCCTACCGTCCGTCGGCCCGGTTTCGAGGCGGCGCCGCGGTCCGCAAGAGGTCGAGTCGGTCCGCAAGGGATCGAGTCCAAGCCCGCCGGCGTCGCAAGAATAAAAATTTCCGTAACTGTTCACGGGCACTGGGTTCATGCTTGCGATGAAAGCGGCGACAATGGGACTGCCGCCTTTGGGAGTGAATGGGCGGATACGTTTTTCGCCTCCCAGCGGCTCGGGGACGGCTACGTAGAATGAAAAGATGGAAACGCAGAGAACGCGGAGAGCGCAGAGTTCGGGCTACCAATTCTTCGTTCGCCTTCTGCCTTCTCCGCGCTCTCTGCGCCCTCTGCGTTTCAAAAACAGCCTTTGCGCTTCCCCGCTGCAATGACAGACCGGGCAAGCGCGTGAAGGGCTACAAATTTCCGTCTCGCTGAATCGGCTTACCGTCTCGCTGAATCGGAGCGGGGGCTTTCATCGGCGGGTTCATCGGCTAATATGAGGTCGTACCCTACCCGCCTTGGCCATGGGAGATCATACCGATGCGCCCCGTCTCTCCGAGTCTCTTGCGACACCAAGCACCGCGCTCGGCGGCACGTCTTGCGGCCACGGCCGCCGCGATCCTTGCCGTCGCAACGTTGGCTGGACCCGGCATAGGGCAAGAAACAGCGACCCTGGCCTTGCCGGAGGGAGTCGTCAACGGTCAATTCCGCGAAGGAGGCGAGCAACCCGAGGGTTGGACGCTCAGCGGCGAGGGCGGCGCCTGGGTGGATCGCGACGTTCTGGAGCTGAAAGGGAACGCGCAGTCGGCGGCCTCGTGGATGACGCGGCGGCATATCATCACGCCCGGCGGTTTGTACCGGTTGCAATTCTCGGCCCGGCGGCTGCAAGGGGGGGGCGGGTGCATCGTGTCGGGGCCGGCCGACGTCAACCGCGATTATCACGAAGTCGGCCCGCAGTGGCGTACGTTCAGCCACGTCTTTCGGGCCGCCGATTCCTCGCCGCGTGACGTTCCCCTGCGGTTGGGATACTGGCAGGCCGCCGGGACGATCCAGTTCGATTGGGTGCGGTTAACGCCGGTCGTCCCGGTTTATCAACGGACGGCGGTGGGCCCGCTCGGCGGCGACGAGGCCGTGCGCAACGGGAAATACGTCTTCCAGACCCAGTTCGGCGGACGGGGAACCAACCATCATCGCGTCTTGCTCCGCGCGACGGCGGGATTCAATACCAATCGCTGGACGTTCGGCCACGGCGAGGTGGTCTATCGGTTTGAGCTGCCGGGGAGA
>JAAZNR010000232.1 GCA_012798155.1 Thermogutta sp.
CCCCGTCCCGCGAAACGACGAATGGTGGATGAAACGCCATCAGTCGATGAACGAGCGGGTCAAGCAGGGCAACGTGGACATGATCTGGATCGGGGATTCCATCACCCACGGCTGGGAAGGAGGCGGCAAAGACGTTTGGGATGCCTACTATGGCTCGCGGAACGCCGTGAATCTCGGCATCGGCGGCGATCAGACCCAGCACGTCCTGTGGCGATTGCAGAACGGCAATATCGATGGCATCTCGCCCAAGTCGGCGATCATCATGATCGGCACCAACAATGCCCATGGGTTCGAACCGCAGCAGACGGCCGAGGGCGTCAAGGCCATCGTCGAGCATCTCCGCTCGCGACTGCCGCAAACCAAGATCCTGCTCTTGGCGATCTTTCCCCGGGGAGAGAACCCCGAAGACGCCTTGCGGAAAAAGAACGCCGCCGTGAATGAGATCATCAAGGGCCTGGACGACGGCGAGATGGTGCGATTCGTGGACATCAACGAGGCCTTCCTGATGCCGGACGGCACGCTGCCCAAAGACATCATGCCGGACCTGCTGCATCCCAACGCGCGGGGCTATGCCATTTGGGCGGCCGCCCTGGAGCCGTACATCGCGGCCGTCATGGGACCGCTCCCCGCGCCGCAAGCAAAACCGGACGCCGAAGGCTTCGTGCCGCTCTTCGACGGCAAGACGTTGGCCGGGTGGCGGAAGGCCGGCGGCGAATCCAGCTATTGGGCGGAAGACGGCTGCATCGTGGGAAAGGTCGGCAAAGGCCCCAACACCTTCCTGTGCACCGAAAAGACCTTCCGCGATTTCGTGTTCAAGGTCGAGGCCAAGTTCGACGTGCCGGGCAACTCGGGCATCCAGTTCCGCAGCCATCAGCGGGAAAACGGCCGAGTCTACGGCTATCAGTGCGAAATCGACCCCTCGGAGCGGAGATGGTCCGGGGGCATCTACGACGAAGCCCGACGCGGCTGGCTCTTCAAGTTGGAAGGCATGGAGGAGGCACGCAAGGCATTCAAACTGGATGATTGGAACGAGTTCACGATCGAGGCCAAAGGCAGACACCTGCGGACCTGGGTGAACGGCGTACCTTGCGCGGACTTCACGGATGAAGGAGAAGAGGCCGACTTGGAAGGCTTCATCGCCTTGCAGGTCCATCAAGGAAAACAGGGGCAAATCCGTTGGCGGAATATCCGCATCAAGGAGTTGCCGGCCGAGTGATCGCCGCGCAGCCCCGTCCCGCCGGCGCGGTTCATCATGGCCGCGGACCGCGGGACGAACGTTTTTGACGTGTCTCTCCGAACAGAGGCGGCGTTTCGGGCCGTGTGCCCGACGCCGCCTTTTCGTTCGTTTCTTCGTAACCGTTCACGGAGATCGAGTTCATGCTTGCGATGAACGCCGCGAGAATGGGATTGCCGCCTTTGGGAGTGAATGGGCGGATACGTTTTTCGGCTCCCAGCGGCCCAGGGAAGGCTACGCAGAATGAAAGGATGGAAACGCAGAGAACGCAGAGTTGCGGCTCCCGACGTCTTCTCCGCGTCCTCTGCGCCCTCTGCGTTTGAAAAACAGCCTCTGCGTCTCCGCGTTCCGATGCCGGACCGGGCAGGGGCGTGAACGGCTACGTTTCTTCAATCGAAGGCTCGAACGGGCACCGCTTGGCCGCCCTTTTCAGCCGAGACGTAGGCGCTGTAGATCGTCGAAACGGCTTCGGCCGCCAATCGGCTGTCGCTCTCCAGGGGTTCGCCGTACGCAATGGTCCGGTAGAAGGCCTCCATCTCCTGGGGATAGCCGGTCATCCAGTCTTCATCCGGCGAGGTGCAG
>JAAZNR010000233.1 GCA_012798155.1 Thermogutta sp.
ACGCTCACGCGGTGGCCCAAGTGCGGTACGAGCTGAACGCCATTGACGCCCGACGCGGCGACAGAGGCCGGCGGGCCAAGGAGGTGAGCCGATGAGCAAGCGCCCCTCCCGAACGCAGCCCGGCCCGCATCGGCCGATCCCGCCGTACCCGCCGATTGATCCCCACGTGACCTATCCCATCAGACGCCTTGCCGACTGGGGTTTCGGACCCCGAAGCGTCGCCCGGATGCAACGCCTGGGCCTGCCGGTGCTGAGGTTCGGCAAGTGGAAGTTTGTTCGCGGTCGCGACTTGATCGCCTTCTTGGAGAGTGCGAGCAAGGAGGCCGACCGATGAACGCCGCTATAGAACGGATTCTTCAAGCCCTGGAGGCCGCCGGATGCGACCCGAAGCCCTGCGGCGAGGGAAAGTGGCAATCCCTGTGCCCGAGCCACGAGCTAGACGGGCAGAAGCATCACCCGAGCTTGTCCATCGGCGTGGGAGCCGACGGCCGAGTGCTGCTCACGTGCTTCGGCGGTTGCCCGGTCGTCCGGATTTGCGATGCGTTGGGTATGAAAGCGGCCGACTTGTTCGACGCCGAAAAGCCCCGGCCTGGCCGGAAACCCGGAAGCAACGGCAAACCCAAGGGAGGCAACGGAAAGCCCGGCGGCGGGGATGAAAACCACAAGGCCCCCGGCGACGAGGGGAAAGCCTACCCTACGGCTGCCGAGGCGATTCGCGCCCTAGAGCAACGCTTCGGCAAGCGTGCGAACCTTTGGACCTATTGCGACAAGGACGGTAAGCCCGTTGGCGTGGTTCTGCGATGGAACCGGCCCGACGGTTCCAAGGAAATCCGGCCCGTGGCAAAGGACGGCGAAGGCCGCTGGAGAATCACGGGACTGGCCAAGCCGAGGGTGCTGTATAGGTTGCCCGACCTGCTGGAGGCCGACTTGCGAATACCCGTGGTCGTCACCGAAGGCGAGAAGTGTTGCGATGCGGCTATGGAGTGTGGATTGCTTTGCACAACCAGCGCCGGCGGTGCGAACGCGGCACGGTTGAGCGATTGGCTCCCGGTGAAGGGGCGCCCCGTCGTCGTGCTGCCGGACCACGACGCGGCGGGTGAGAAATACGGCGAGGACGTGGCGGTGCTGTGCCACGCGGCCGGTGCGGCTTCGGTAAAAGTGTTGCGGCTGGCGGATCACGCGCCCGGGCTTCCCGAAGGCGGCGACCTGGCCGACATCGTGGAATCGAGCGACTGGTGCGGTTTGCCGTTACCCAAGGATGCGAGGCCGGAGGACGTGGGCAAGTGGCTTTTGGCCGAGGCCGAGAGCTTGCCGGAATGGAAGCGGGACCCGGCCACGGAACCGGGGCCCGTCGTTGTGCGGCTGGCGGACATCGAGCGGAAGGACATTGAATGGCTGTGGCCCGGGCGCGTACCGATGGGATGCGTCACGCTGATTTCCGGGCGTCCGGGCTGCGGGAAATCGTTTCTGACGCTTGATATGGCGGCACGGATTTCCACGGGGACGCCCTGGCCGGACGGCGAGACGTGCGAACGCGGCGAGGTGCTGATTCTGTCCGCAGAGGATGACCCGGCATCAGTAATCCGCCCACGATTGGAAGGCATGTACGCCGACTTATCGCGAATCCACCTGCTGCAAGCTGTGCGGCGTGCGGACGCGGACGGGAAGATGCGTGAACGGCCCGTGATGCTTGAGGACGTGGAGGCGGTGGAAGAGGCCCTGGAGCGGCTGCCTGACTGTCGCCTGCTTGTCGTGGACCCTATCGGCTCCTTCATCGGCAGCAAAACGGACACGTTTCGCGACAACGAAGTACGCAGCATACTCGGCCCGCTGGCGGCCCTGGCTTCCGGACGCGGCGTTGCGGTTGTGCTGGTTGCTCATCACCGAAAGGCCGGCGCAAGCGCTGCCGACGACCTGGCGATGGGTTCGCGAGCGTTCACCGGCGTGGCGCGTGCAAGTTGGCATGTTTTAAAGGACCGCGAGAATCGTGCCCGGCGTCTGTTCCTACCGGGTAAGTGCAACCTGTCGGCCGAACCCGACGGCCTGGCGTTCGCGATTGCCGGCGTGCGGCCCACGCTGCTTTGGGAGCATGAGCCTGTGTCGAAAACCGCCGACGACGTGGCGGCCGAGGAATCGCAAGGATCACGTGGGAAGCGCGGCCCGGAACCGGAAACCCGGAATCGTGCGACGGAGTGGCTGGCCCAACTACTCGCGAACGGTCCGTTGGAGGCTGAGAGTATCAAAGAGGAAGCCAAGCTGGCCGGCTTCACGTGGCGAACGATTCACCGCGCCAAAGATGAG
>JAAZNR010000234.1 GCA_012798155.1 Thermogutta sp.
ACAATCGTGTCACGCTGGTCAACGATTCGCAAACCACTCCGCCCGCCTCGAGCGATCCGGCCCAGGTGGCGATCGAAGGCGCCCACGGTGTGAGCTCTGAGGGGACTGCGATTTCCTTCGAGGAGACATGGACGTCGCAACAGCTCGGCCAACAGATCGAATCGATCGTCGATGCCAGCCAGGCAGGCATCGATGCAAGCTACGCATTTCGATCCACGACCGTGGCCAACCCCAACAGTCCGGGCGACCGCCTTACCTTCCTCAACGCCGAATCGTTTGCTTCCACGGCGCCGCTAACGCTGATCGCGGGCGCCCATGGCGTAACGGCGGGACGCGTTCGCGTCCCGATCGGGGCGGGCTACACGGCAGAGCAGGTCGCCCAAGCGATGGCCGCTGCCATCAACAGCGATCCGTTCACGGCAGTCGCGACCGTCTACGGGGCGACGGTGGAACTGACGAAAGTGGCTAGTGCAAATCCCGTCGCTATCACCTACGCTCCCCAGCTCGACTTGGCGGGCGAAGGGGGGGGCGGTGACATCACCGGCATGGCTTATATCGGAGAGCAGCTTTACGCCGTTTCGGATGCCGGCGGACTTTACTATATCGACCGAAACAGCCTTACTGCGTATGCCGGGGGCGGTTCGTGGGGTTTCAGGCCGAGGGATCCACAGGGTGAAGTGCGGTACTTCGAGCGCGTTCCCGGCGGAGGGCCGCAGCTCCACTACATCGGGCAAGTCGTCGATCCGGCCACCGGCCGACCCATCGCCTTTTCCGGCCTGGCAGCCGGTCCGCAGAACGCCGAAGGCGGGAAGTACGCCGAGACCCTTTTCGCGTCCGACATGGCGGGAAACGTCTACGCCTTGAGCGCGTCGCGCGATCCCTCGAAGGCCACGGGCGAAGTCTTGGGCATCTTTCGGGACGGGGCGACCAGCATTAACTCCCCCGACATCCCGAATATTTACGGGATCGACTTCTCGCCCATCGACTACAACCTGTGGCACTGGACCGAGAGCCGAAAGAACGATGAAGGGCACGGCATCTACCAAACGTACGATGCCAGCCGCGTCCCTGCGGAAGGCTACAATCCGCTGTTGGAGGGGAACCGAAGTTATTACTTTGGGCTGGATGATCCCGGTGGTGATGCCAATCAGCCGCAGCCCGGTGCTAACAATTTCACCACCGGTCAAAATAGCGACGGCAGCCGGCTGATGACCTACAACCTGCCGGGCGGCGCCCAGGGTAGCCTGACCAGCGGCACGTTCAGCCTGGCGGGCTACAGCGCAGCAGACAAGCCCACGCTCTATTTCAACTATTTCGCGGATACCCAAAACAGCAGCGATTTCGACGGCCTCCGCGTCTTCATCTCCAACGACGGCGCCGATTGGACGCTGATGGCCACCAATACGGACCTCGACGAGGCCCTGCCCCCCGGCGCCAGTATCAGTGATCGTCGCGACCAGGGGCCGTACGGCGGGTACATCCGAGAAGTCATCGACTTGGGAGGGAATTGGCGTCAGGCCCGATTGGATCTCAGCCAGTTCGCCGGTCAGGACAACCTGCGTGTCCGGTTCGACTTCAGCACCGCCAGCGACATGGACGTGGGCAATGTCATGACGACGGGCGAGTACCTGACGGCGCCCGATGCTGCCGAACTCCACGACGGGGAGACTTTTGCAGTGGGCGGCGTCACCTTCGAGTTCGACCTCGGATACGCCTTGTGGATCCCCAATGCCGCCGGCGTTCTGATCGCGGACGGCGAAACCATTACCATCGGCGACGGCCAAACTACCCGGACGCTGGAGTTCGACAAGAACGGGACCGTATTGCCAGGCAACGTTGCCGTCGCTGTCAATGACACGATGACGGCGCGGCAGCTATCGGATAGGCTGGCAGGGGTCGTCAACGGGCTGGGAATCAACCTCACCGCCTTCGTGCCGAGTGATACCTTCTTCACCGGCAGTAACGGCAATCGGGTCTTCTTGGTCGGTGCCCAATCGGTGACGGTGGG
>JAAZNR010000235.1 GCA_012798155.1 Thermogutta sp.
GACGAGACCGTGGAGGGCCTGCGGCACCGCAGCTTGCCGGTCTTCAGCGTGCAGTATCACCCCGAGGCCTCCGCCGGCCCGCACGACAGCCATTACCTGTTTCAGCGCTTCCGCGAGACCATCGACGAGTACCGCGCCGCGACGGCCCGGCCCTGAGGCCGGTCGTCTCGCGGCGACCCGATGCCCCAGGTCACAGCGGAAGGCATCGTACCTCTCACCCCAAAAGGCATTTCCGTGAATCCCTATATCGTCGTCACGATCGTCGTCGGGGACGTTCTCCTTGCGGCAGGGTTGTTGGCGTTCTTCCTGACCGGGGCCTCGCACGTGACGGCCCTGATCCCCGCCGCGTTCGGCTTGCTGATTCAGACGCTCGGCGTTCTGTGCTTGATGCTCCGCGATTATGAGCGGCCGCTCATGACGGCCGCCCTGATCCTCGCCGTCTTGGGATTGGCCGCGGGCGTTTCCCGGCCGATCATGAAGCTGGCCGCCGGCGAGTCCCTGGCCTGGAATGCCGCCACGATCTCCCAGGCCGTCATGGGCTTGGGCTGTGCCGCGGCGATCGTCGCCGCCGCGATGTTCCTCCTCACTCCGCCCGGCAAACCGTGAGCCGAGCGAATCCAGGCCCCGCCGAAATCACGCCGGTCGTCTAAACACACGGCGCCTCGCGGTCTTTTGAGACGGCGAAAGCACGGTCGGCACGCGATTTTGGACTCAAGTTTCGTGGGAGGGCGGCCGATCTATAGGTGCCGGCGTACCGGGGGGGAAGCCGTCGTTGAAATCGTCCTTCGCCAGGAGAATCGCATGTCCCCCCACGGACTCCTGTTGCCGCTTCGCAGGACCGCCAAGGGCCTCTTCCGCAAGCTCGGCTACGAGGTCCATCGCCTGCCCACCCATAACCCGTCGGCGCCTTACGAGACGGTCCACCCACGGGCGACCTACGCCCCTTGGCGGCGGGACCAGGCCTTCCTGCACGTCTACCGGCAGGTTCAGAACCGCACGCTGGTGGACGTTTACCGCCTGTGGGAGTTGTGGACGCTGGTGGAACAGGCGGCCAAGGCGGACGGGGCATTGTTGGAGGTCGGCGTCTGGCGGGGAGGAAGCGGCGCCCTCATCGCACGCCGGGCGGAGGATTGCGGCCTCGATTCCCCCGTCTTCCTCTGCGACACCTTCCGCGGCGTCGTCAAGGCAGGCGAACGGGACCCCCACTATCGCGGCGGGGAACATGCCGACACGTCGCGGGAGGACGTGCAGCGGTTCCTGGACAAGCTGGGCCTGAGCCGAGCCGTGCTCCTGCCGGGCGTCTTTCCCGACGAAACCGGCGATCGCATCGCCGACCGGCGATTCGCCCTCTGCCACATCGACGTGGACACGTATCAATCGGCGGCCGACATCCTAGATTGGGTTTGGCCCCGCCTCAACGTCGGCGGCATGGTCGTGTACGACGACTACGGTTGCGCGGTCTGCGGGGGCATCGCCCGGCACGTCGAGGAGCAGCGCTCGCGGCCGGGTTGCCTGGTGCTGCACAATCTCAACGGGCACGCCGTGCTCATCAAGACGGCGGAATCGCCCGACACGAATGACATCGCCCCCGCCCTTGGCTCCTCGCCGCCCCGCGTTGCCGCCTGAAGGCCGCCGGCGGCACTATTAACTCGAGCCACCAGCGTAAGCTGGCGGGCGGAGGCAGCGCGAAAACTGGCTCTCTGGGGGCTTCGCTTCGCTCCGACCCCAGCCACCCGGCCGCCGGCGGCGAGCCGGCATTCCGTTTGTCTCAGGAAGTGCGATCTCCAGCGGCGGCCCGCCGCAGCACTTTGCGGACCGCGCGGGCCATGGCCCGGACGTCTTCCTCGCCCAGGGTGGGATGCACCGGCAACATGAGACTGGTTTCGCCCAACTCCCGGGCGACGGACAGCCGCTCGGCGGGACCC
>JAAZNR010000236.1 GCA_012798155.1 Thermogutta sp.
AATCCTTTCCCTGGACGCCGACTTTTTCGGCGGGATGCCGGGAGCGGTCCGCTGGACCCGCGACTTCGCAGCGACGCGGGACGGCACCCCCGATCGCATGAGCCGGCTGTACGTGGTGGAGTCGGGTCACAGCATCACCGGCGCGTCGGCCGATCACCGGTTGCCGCTCTCGCCGCGGCGACTCGCGCTGTTCGCAACGGCGCTGGAGGCGGCTGTGAAGCGCCTCGCGTCGGGAGAGAAGCTTACGGAGTTAGCCGAGGTCGAATCCGCCGGAAATCCGGGGAAGGCGGACGCGGCCAAGTTCCTTGCCGTGGCGGCGAGCGATCTTTGGGAGGCCGGCTCGCGGGGGCTGGCGGCGGCCGGTCCAGCCGCGCCGCCGGAGGTCCATGCCGCCGTCGCCCGGATCAATGACCTGCTGAAGAACCGCGGAACGACCTTGCTCTATTACCCGGTACCCGATCCCGACCGGCCGACGCACGTGCGGGCCGTCAAGAGTCTGGCCGATGCGATGTCGGCGGGCGAGGTCCGCGGAATTTTGATTTTGGGTGGGAATCCCGCTTACGACGCCCCCGCCGACGTGCCCCTTGCCGAGCGGTTGCCGAAACTGGAGTTTTCCGCTCATCTGGGCGTATACGAGAACGAAACGTCCCGCCTGTGCGGCTGGTACTTGCCGCAGGCCCACTTCCTCGAAAGCTGGGGAGACGTGCAGGTCTGGGACGGCACGTATTCCATAGTTCAGCCCACCGTCGAACCGCTCCGCAACGGCAAATCCGCGCTGGAAATCCTCGCCGTGCTCGGGGAGATCGAAGGCTCGCCCATGCAGTGGGTTCGAGAGACGTTTGCCGAGTGGACGGCCGGCGAGGGCGAGGACGCCGAGTCGCTTTGGGCCGCGGCCCTGCAACGCGGCTATCACCCGCCGTCACGGGATCAGGCGGTGTCCGACCTCGCCGCGGGGGGCGAAGCGAGCGGCGACGCAGTCGGGGCCTTTGCGGAATCGATTCGGGCGAGGACCTCCGAACAGTCGCCGGCCGCCCGGCTGACCGTCGTCTTCCGCCGCGACGCCTCCGTGTACGACGGCAGATTCGCCAACAGCGGGTGGTTGCAAGAGTTTCCCGACCCCATGACTCGCTGGACTTGGGGGAATCCCCTGGTGATCGGCGTCGCCACGGCTCGCCGTTTGGGATGTCAAGACGGCCGCGTCGTGAGATTGGAGGTCGACGGGCGTTCCGTGGAGTTGCCGGTCTGCATCCTGCCGGGCGTACCGGAAGACACGGCCGTGGTTTTCCTGGGCTACGGTCGCGAGGCGGCCGGACACGTGGGCGGTCTGGCCGATCGAGGCGTCCCGCCGGTGGGTGTCAACGTCCATCCTTTGCGTGACTCGGCCGATTGGTTCGTCCGCGAGGGCGTCATGGTCCGTGTACTGGGAGAGACAGTGCCGACTCCCTGCGTGCAGGATCATCACCTCATCGACACGGTGGGATTGGCTTCGCGGACGGAGCGGTTGGGTGAGTTGGTCCGCGAGGTCACCCTGCAACGGCTCAACGATCCGGACGCCCCTTACTCGGCCGAGCACGAGGTGCACCATCCTCCGCTGGAGTCGCTGTGGACGGAGCCAAGCCACGACGGGCATCGCTGGGGACTGTCCGTGGATCTCTCCAAGTGCGTGGGCTGCGGGGTGTGCGTGGCGGCCTGCCAGGCCGAGAACAACATCCCCGTGGTCGGAAAGGAGCGAGTCATCCAAGGCCGGGAGATGCACTGGATTCGCGTGGACCGCTATTTCCGCGGCGATGAAGAGAATCCGCAGTCCGTCCATCAGCCCGTCATGTGCCAGCAGTGCGAATTGGCCCCCTGCGAGCAGGTCTGCCCCGTGGCCGCCACGGTCCACAGCAAGGAGGGGCTGAACGACATGGTCTATAACCGTTGCGTGGGGACGCGGTATTGTGCCAACAATTGCCCCTACAAGGTGCGGCGGTTCAATTACTTCTACTATCACCGGCGGGTCGAGCAGCCCGAGAACGAGACCCTGAAACTGCTTTTCAACCCGGAGGTCACGGTCCGCAGCCGGGGCGTGATGGAAAAGTGCACGTACTGCGTGCAGCGGATTCAAAGCGTCAGGATCACGGCCCGCAATGAAGGGCGGCCCATCGCCGACGGCCAGATTCGCACGGCGTGCCAGCAGGCGTGTCCGGCCCAGGCCATCGTCTTCGGCGATTTGGCGGACGAAAAGTCGGCGGTCAGCCGCGAACACGCCTCCGCGCGGGCGTATGGGATGCTGGCCGAGTTGAACGTCAAGCCGCGGACCAAGTACCTGGCCCGCGTCCGCAATCCGCACCCGCTCTTAGCGGCGGAACACCAAGCCGCCGACGGCGAGAGCGAGGGACGCGGCGGCCATACGTGAGGTCGAGCCGACGGGCTTTCCGGTTGCCGAAAGCCGTAGGAGGGAGACACCCCTTGGGGGAGAAGGTCGATTCGCCGAACGCGGAACGAAACATCGCGATGAGCGCTACCATCGTCAGCCCGGCAGACAACACGTTTACCGATCCCCGCCGGCGCGCGCCGCTGGTGCTGGGGTCGGCCGATTTCGCGACCGTCACGGATCGGGTGGCCGGCCTCGTGGAGCGGCCGCGCCCGCCCTTGGGCTGGTATATCGGCTTTGCCGCGGCCTCCGTCTGGATGCTCGTGTTCTTCGGCCTGGTCGGTTACCTGTTTTTGACGGGCGTGGGCGTTTGGGGGAACAACAGCCCGGTTTTCTGGGGCTTCCCCATCGTGAACTTCGTCTTTTGGGTGGGGATCGGTCACGCGGGCACGCTGATATCCGCGATTTTGTTCCTCTTTCGCCAGCACTGGCGGACCAGCATCAACCGCTTCGCCGAGGCCATGACGGTCTTCGCCGTGGCGTGCGCGGGCATCTTTCCGGCGATCCACGTGGGCCGCGTGTGGCTGGCCTACTGGCTCTTCCCGTATCCCAACCCGATGGGAATGTGGCCGAATTTCCGCAGCCCGCTCTTGTGGGACGTGTTCGCCGTCAGCACCTACGCCACGGTCTCGGTCTTGTTTTGGTACCTGGGCATGATTCCCGACTTGGCGACGCTGCGGGATCGCGCCGCGACGCCCCTGCGGCGCTTGCTGTACGGGCTGTTTTCCTTGGGTTGGACCGGTTCGGCGCGGCACTGGCATATTTACGAACGGGCGTATCTGTTTTTGGCGGCATTGGCGACGCCCCTGGTCTTAAGCGTGCACTCCGTGGTGAGCTTCGATTTCGCGGTCTCCCAGGTCCCCGGTTGGCATGCCACCATCTTCCCGCCCTATTTCGTCGCCGGGGCCATTTTCAGCGGTTTCGCCATGGTGGTCACGCTGATGGTGCCGGCGCGGGCCTTCTTCGGCCTCAAGGAGCTGGTGACCGTCCGCCACCTGGACAACATGAACAAGATCATCCTGGCCACCGGTTGCATGGTGGGATACGCCTATGCCGTGGAGTTCTTTACGGCCTGGTACGGCGGCAGCCGTTACGAGCTGTTCGCCTTCCTCAACCGTGCCCTCGGTCCGTATGCCTGGGCCTACTGGACGATGGTCGCCTGCAACGTCGTGATTCCGCAGCTCTTGTGGTTCAAATACTTCCGCACGACGCCCTGGGCCATGTGGATCATCGCGGTCCTGGTGAACGTGGGCATGTGGTTCGAACGGTTCGTGATCATCATCACTTCGCTGACGCGGGACTATCTTCCTTCCAGTTGGGGCATGTACATGCCGACCTGGGTGGATTTGTGTATGTTGGCCGGGAGTTTCGGCCTGTTTTTCACCTTGTTTTTGCTGTTTTGCCGGTACTTGCCGATGGTCGCCATGGCGGAGGTGAAGGGCGTCCTGCCGCAGGCCAAGGCGCATCACCGCGCGGAGCACGGGCCGAGCGAACCGGCCGCCGGCGAAGCGGCCCTGACCGAAGCGACGCGCGGAACGTGAAGTCCGGGACCGCCGCCGGCGGAAGTCCGGCGCCGCCCCAACGGAAGCCCGGGGCCGCCTCAAGGGAAGTGCGGCGCCGCTCCAACGGCGGACCGAACCAGGCGTCGAACCGGGAAACTGACAAGTCTCTCGCAAATGACGACGCCCTCGCAAATGACAACTCCCTCGCACCAGCGACGATTTGACCGAAGAACATGAATCGCGAAGCCGAATCGATTTCTCGCGACGACGGTCGGCATGAAGGCGGGCCATGGGTGGGCGCGGCCGCCCGGTTTGCCGGGCCGGAGGACTTGCGGGCCGCCGCTCAACGCATGAAGCAGGCCGGCTTCCGCCGCTGGGATTGCCACTCCCCGTTTCCGATCCACGGACTGGAGCGGGCGATGGGCCTGCGGCCCACCATCCTCCCCTGGCTGGTCTTCGCCGCCGGC
>JAAZNR010000237.1 GCA_012798155.1 Thermogutta sp.
GCTGTGCGTACGACTCCCGCCACCCTGCCGCCAGCACGAGGAAGGTTGCCGCGCCCATGCGAAGCACGGACGCGAAGCGCTCACTTCGGCAGGAATGGAATGGACTCATGGCCCTGGCTTTCGCTTCCTCGACATTCGCTCCGCACCGCCTTTCGGCCCAATCGTCCGACGACACCGGACCCCGCCGGACGCTTGCACCCCCGGCCGGTTGCGCCCTGGGACGCTTGCGGCCACGGACGGTTGCGACTCCGGACGGTTGCGGCCGCTGCACGGTTGCCCGCGGATCACACTCGCCGGCCTCCAGCGGTCGTAACCCCGCCGGACGGTTGCGCCCGCCGCTGCAAGCGCCTGGGGCGACCGGTTCGCTCGAACGGATGACCCCCGATGCCGTCCCGAGGCACACGGCGCAACAATACGGGATGCGGTGGAGTAACAAACGGCGATGGGGGCGTCAAGGGAGAATGGCGAAAGGCACGAGACTCATGGTGGAGTCGTTGGATGTCGCCCGGTTCGTGGAGAGGTCCCTGGTAGCGGCCGCCGAGCACTTTCAGGAGCTGACCTCGACCAACGACTATGCCAAGGAATTAGCCCGACGGCTTGACTTGCCGATGCCGTATCTCGTGGTGGCCGAGCATCAGACGGCCGGGCGAGGCCGCGGCGCCAACCGCTGGTGGACCGGCCCCGGCAGCCTCGCTTTCAGCGTGATCTGCGAGATTCGGTCCTTTGCCGCGGCGGAGTTCGCAGAGCAGTCCCGGCAGGTCCCGGCCGACGATTCCGCGGCGTCATCCCCCGGCCGGGCCGCAAACCACGAAGAATCGAGGGCACGCCCGGTCCATAGCCCGGTGCCGGCCCTGGCGGCCGGAATCGCCGTTTGCGACGCGGTGCGGCCCCTGATCCCGACCGGGCTTCCGCTCGGGATATGCTGGCCGAACGACGTGTACGTCGGAACCCGCAAACTCAGCGGAACGCTCGCCGAAACCGTCGCCAACGGCCGATGCGTGGTGGGAATCGGAGTGAACGTGAACAATCGCTCGTCGGACGCCCCGGCGGAACTGCGAGATCACGTCGTCTCGTTGATCGATCTGGTCGGCAGTCCGCTGGACCGCGGCGATCTTCTGGAGGGCATTCTCCGTGGTCTGCGTAAGCTTTTTACGCAGGCCGCCGGGCCCATCGCGGCCCGAGCCGACGCCCTGTGCCTGCAAAAGGGCCGCACGCTGGAAATCGCACTCGGCGACCGCATCCTCTCCGGATTGTGCCGCGGGATCGACCCGTGGGGACGGCTCGTTCTCGATTCGGAGGGCGGAACCGTGCAATGCACCTCGGGAATCGTGCGGCGGCACAGCGCGAAGCAATGATCCGCGGCGATTCGCCGCGGGCGGCGGAGAGGCCTGCACCTTGAGCGATCAGCCGCCGGCGGCTTGCCCTTGCCGGGCGAGTCGTTGCTCGTACAGTTCCCGCAGACGCTTCTTTTCTTCCTTGGTCAGTTTTCGGCTGACACTGCCGGGGGACGGCTCGCTATTTCCCAAACCTGTGCTACCGGAGCTATTTCCCAAACCTGTGCTACCGGAATGGTTCGAGGCGGACCCCGCGGTTCCCCCGTCCCCAGCCATCGGCGGCAGCGAATCGGCCGGAAACGGATGGGTCCCCTGGTGGGCGGCATTCGGCCCTGGCGACGGCACCGAATCGGCTCCTCCGCCGGCTGACCCGTTCGCGGGATAGCCGTTATTAGCGTAACGCCAATCCGCGTTCGACCCCGGCGATTGGGCGGCGGGCGGCTGATAGCCCGAGGGCGGTCCGGGAGAGCTGAAATCATTGCTCTGCGGGTTTCCCGAAGGCTGGGCAACAGGGTTTTGCCCCCGATTCCAGCCGTAGTTGACGCCGTTTCCGCCTTGATTTCCCCAGGGGGTAGGCTGCGGCACCGGTTGGACGCCGGCGGGGGCATTCTGGAGCTGGGCCGTCGCCCGTTGCGTTTCGGCATACGCCATTCCCGCCAAGAATGCGTTCAATCCGCCGGAATTGGTCGCCGCGGGGGCGGGCATGGTCTGTTGCGCGGCCGGATTGCTGAACGCTGGGCTGCTAAACGCCGGCGTGCTAAACGATGGAGTGGGCGGAAGGACGGGCGCCACGATGACGGGCGGGTCCAAATCGGATCGCTTGGTCCGCCCGGCCGCGGCGGTCCGCCTCCGGATCACGCGCTTCACGGCCCGGCTGCGATTGCGGCCGTGCGGCGGATGGATGATCAGAAAGTCCCCGCGTTCCAAGGCGGCATCGACGTCGTGGGGAAGCCCCCGCGAATCGGAGGAACGCCGCCCAGGTTGCCGCGATTGCTCGCCGCGCCGCCAGAGGAGTTCCCGAAACGTGCTGAGCCGGGCATCCGCGTCCAGGCCGGAGTCGCCCCCCCGATCATCCCGCAACAAGTCGCGGAGGAGTCGCTGGGCGTGGCAGGTGAAGGCCATCAGCACCAGCCAGTGACCCGCCAACTCCGGCACCCCTTCCCACAGCTCCCGGTTTGGGAACAAGGGAAGCGGGAACCGCGGAACGGCCTGGACCAGGGCCGAGAGGAAATAGGCCGCACCCGCCCCGATCAATAGCAGAATCGCCAGGATCGACCGCCGCCCGGCCATCAAAGGTAAGCCGCGGAGACCGAAGGCCACCCACGCGATCCCGTAGAGAATCATCCAAACGAGTTGCGGTGAGACATCGCCCCAGCGGTCGGCATGGAGGGCGAGAAAATTGGTCAAAAGTGTGTGAAGGCCGACGGACTCGTCCAGCCCCATCCAGCAGCAAAACAGGGCGCCCAATAACCAGACCTTGGATGGGGAGGTGTCTTCGTCTTCCGCAATACCCTCCAGCCACCAGACGATGACGCAGCACAGGCCGGCCGCCGTCAAAACAAGGGTAGAGAACCAGCTTGCCACGTTGCCGGGACCGTCCAGCGTGAATGCGGGGAGGGGTTTCGCGGTCCAGGAGGGATGCTCGGCCCCCAGACCGAGGAATAGCCCCACCAAGATGGAGATGGCGGCAGCCCCCGTCAAGAACATCCCGAACGGATGCCCGCGAGACGGCAGCAGGTCGAGCGCCAAGGGCAATTCGTCGAGGATGATCCAGCGGCGTAGCTCCTCGTGCGAGATGGGGACGGCCAGGGAGTCCAAATCCTCGCCTCGGCCGCCGCCCCCCGGTGGTGGGCTGTAGCCTCGCGGTTGCACGTCGCCGGAATTCGAA
>JAAZNR010000023.1 GCA_012798155.1 Thermogutta sp.
CGGTCTTTGGTCTTTCCAAAGGTGCTCTGAAAGGGGGCCTCAGCCCTCGATTCCGCCGGGAGTCGTGGGGGGACCGCCGCCGTTCGCCCCAAGGGGGGGCCGTAAGGCGGATTTTCACCATGATTGATAGTGCGGGTAACCGCCATGTGTCCAATTAGCACAAGCACAATTGCTACCGTCCAAAATGACAAGGGTACCCGCGCGCCGTCATAAAGGATAATCGCCGCGGCTAACAGGCTCAGACTCACTCCGACAGAGACTGCGGTCTCAATTACGCCGGGTTGGATTATCCCCTCCTGAAGCAGGGAATCCAGTACCGGTACCCAGCGCCAGTTACCGTTCCTCAATGCAATGAGCAAAACATCCAGACCGGCCAGGGCCTCCACCACGGGATAACGTTTCGCGATTCGCGCGCCACAGTCCCGGCATCGTCCCCGGAGTAGGAACCAGCCGAAAATGGGGATATTGTCATACCACCGGATGGGGTGCAGGCAGACCGGACAGCGTGAAGGCGGATGCACGAGGCTCAGTCCCCGGGGAACGCGGTAAATCACCACGTTCAGGAAGCTGCCGAGGACGCTCCCCGTCACGAAAAACCACGCCAGAATCAATACTTCGCCCAGTGTTGCCACGAGCATTCGTCAGGGTTGCCCCTCGCACGGGAAAGGAGGCATTGCCGAAAGCGGGTCGCCCTTTTACAGGCCTGCCGCAGCCGGGAAAACCCTTATTGTACTTGGCCGCCGGGCGTGCCGGTATCCGATCGCGGTCTCCAGTCCGCAGTCTCGGGAAACGCCTCCGCCGGGGTTGGTCCCGTGTAACCGTTCACGGGAAGTGTCCCCGTTCGCGCATGGAAACGCAGAGACCGAGAGAACGCAGAGCACGCAGAGGCCGAGGGGACGCTGAGTGGCGCAGGCGATATACGAATTCCATACCAATTCCTCGTCTGTGACCCTTTCTCCGCGCCCTCTGCGTTTCAAAATCCGTGCCGTCTGGGCCTTTGCGTTTCAAAGACAGCTTCTCCGCCTCTGCGTTTCAAGATTCGCGCGCTCTCCGCCTCTGCGTTTCAAAAACAGACCGGGCAGGGCCGTGAGCGTTTACCACTTTACAAACCAAATCCGCGTGTCCAACATAACGATTGTCGGCCCGCTCGCGCGCGGTTCCGGCGGGCATGAGAAGAGCAAGAAACCCGTGAACGGTTATGGGAGGATTCGCGATGAGGAAACCGAAAATGCAAGCCAAGGCCGTTTTCTCTGAGGGGCGGCCAACGCACTTCTTTCAGGGGCGGCCAACGCACGGCTCTCGATTTCCCAGGACCGCGTTGCCGCGCTCCGTGCGAATCGTGGCCTGCGTCGCGTTTTTGGGGCCGGCGGTAGCCGCGGCTGGATGGGCGGCGGCGGCCGAGCAAATCGTCGGGCCGGGGAAGGACTTTACCAGAATCGAGGATGCCTATGCGGCGGCCTCGCCGGGGGATGTGATTCTGGTCTATCCCCGAGACGGAGGCGAGCCGTATGAGCAGACGGCGGTCCTGGTGCGGAAGCCGCGATTGACGTTTCGGGGAATGGCCGGCGATGCCTCCAAAGCGGCAAGCGGGAAGCCGGCCGGCTTGGTTCGCATCTCTGGCAAGGGCTTCGACTACAGTGGTCGCGGGAGTACGCCGCGGGCCGTCTTCCAGTTCGATCCCGGCGCGGACGGCTGCGTCTTGGAGGGCTTCGAGATCTTCGGCGCCCACAACGGGTCGCACAACGGGGCCGGCGTCCGCATCAATCAGGCCGACGCGGTGGTCGTTCGCCGGTGCCATATCCACGGCAACGACATGGGAATCATGTCCAACGGTAACGGCTCGTTGGAGGCGGGCGTCGATCAGAGGATCGAGTACTGCCGTATTTGCGAGAACGGCGATGTGGCGGACCCCGGCTATAACCACAATCTGTACCTCGGCGGGGCGAGCGTTCGCTTGCGATTCTGTGAAATCTATGGGAGCCTGACCGGCCACAACGTGAAAAGTCGCGCCCATCACACCTGGCTGGAGTGCTGTTATATCCACGATTCCGCCAACCGTGAATTGGACCTGGTGGACGCCGCGGAAACGTCCTTGCCGGAGAGTCACGCCCTGCTGTGGGGTAACGTGATCGCGAAGAATCTCCGATGTTCCGGCAATCGGGGGGTGATCCATTTCGGCCAAGACGGCGGTAAAGGACGAAATGGGACGCTCTTCCTGTATTTCAATACCATCGTGACGCCCTTCATCTCGCCCGTGATCGAGCTTTCCACGCCCGACGCCAAGGTGCGGATGATCGGAAACTTGGTCAGTGACGGCGGATCGCGACAGTCCCGCCGGAACTTGATCGGCATGCGGGGCGGGGCCGGGCCGGTCGGTTGTGCGGTCGCCGACAACTGGCTGGCCGGGAGCTTCGCCCTCAGCCCCGATTCCATCGCGGCCGAAGGCGACAATTGGGTCGCGTGGGCTTGGCCGCTTTTCGTGGACCCCGCGGCGGGCGA
>JAAZNR010000238.1 GCA_012798155.1 Thermogutta sp.
ATATAACTCTGATACAAAAGAAGGGACGAAAAAAGCTCGGCACCGGTTTTGACCACCGTGTCGGTGAATCCGTACGGACAGCGATCCCACTCGGACCATGGTGGCCCCCTCTTCAACGGCAATTTCGAAGTCCCCGCTCATGCCCATGGAGAGTTCATCGAGAGCGAGTTCGCTCGGGAGTTTGACCCGTAATCCGTCCCGCAAGAGCCGTAGACTTCGAAAATCGCGTCGCGCGCCCTCGAGGTCGCCCTCCCAGCCGGCCATGCACATCAGTCCGCGTATCGCAACGTGCCGAAACTCCGCCAGACGCCCCCCGGCCGCGAGCAGCTCGTCCGGCGCGAAGCCGTGTTTGGCCGGGTTCTGCGAGACGTTGACCTCCAAAAGCAGGGTCGGGCGCTTTCCTTCTTCGGCGGAAATCCGGTCGATGGCGGCCAACAACTCCCACGAATCCACCGACTGAATCCACGTCGCGTATTGGAGCGTCTTGCGAATCTTGTTCTTCTGCAAGGGACCGATAAGGTGCCACACGATCGAAGGATCGCTGAGAACCTCCGCCCGCTCCCAAAGCTGTTGCGGACGGCTTTCCCCCAACTCCCGCCGGCCCATCTCCACCAATTGCCGCGCCGTTTCCACAGGGACGGATTTGGTGACGGCGACCAAGCGAACGGAATCCGCGGTCCGGCCGCTCCGCGCGGCGGCGGCCTCGATCCGCTCCAGCACGGTTTGGAGATTCCGTCGCAAGCGAGCCTTCAGGGCGTTCTCGTTCATGTCCGACTCAACAATGGGTCCGCCGCGCCGCCATCCGCGCTTCCGGACAAGGCGCGAAGGGAATGATAACAGGCTTCCGACGGCCGGAACGCCGATCCTTCCACCTGCCCCATAGCGGCGCCTCGGGATAGCTGCGACTCGGGCGATTCCGCAGTGCCGCGGACCGCCTCCGTCGCGGAATACCACCTTGGTCCCATCTCCTCCAATGTATCGGCTGACGGCAGAAGACTGAAGCGGACGCCGAGACCATCCGCGAAGTAACCCCGGCGGCGCCCAGGGCATAACGCCGACACCGCCCACTGGATACTTCCGGCTGCGCGCACGGGATACCGCCGGCAGCGCGGACGGGATAAAGCGCGGCAAACTCGGCCCAGGAACGCCCCACATGGCGGCGGCTGCTACCGCGTCGCAAGTCGCGTCTCGACCCCGCGCTCGCCTTTCGGATGCCGGCATCCTGCACGGGGCACTCGTTGCCGCGCGGAGATCGGCAAGATAACATACAGGCGCGAACGGTTTACGATGCAAAAGCTCCGATGCAAAAACGCGGAGAGGTGCATGAAATGTGAGGATGCAAAGCCATGTCGAGTACGATGCGAGCACAAGCCATGTCGAGTACGGTGCGAGCACAAGCCGTGGCGAGTTCGATGCGAGCACGACACGTGAAGACGTTTTGCCTTGTCGGTCTTGTCGGGCTGGGGGCCTTCCTCCCGTGGCCCGCGATCGGCGGCGAAGAGGCCCCGCCCCGCGAGGTCTTTGCCGTCCGCGCCCTCTACGCCCCGGCCCATTTCGGCAATAGCTACGAAGTCATGGGGCCGAACGAAATGCGGAGGCTTCTAACCGAGGCCGGGGAGTGGGGCTTCAATCGATACGGCGATTGGTTCGACATGGAGGACTGCTCCGATCCCTTTGCGCAAAAGAACCTCTATCAGCTCGCGCATGCCATGTGGGACCGCAAGAAGGCCAACTATCAAACGGCGCAATCCTTGGGATTGGCCTGCGATCTCATCATCACGCCGAATCACGTGTATGTGGATCAGTGCCGCGAGGACTTGGCGGCGGTGCAAGGCGGCCGCATCTTCGGTCAATTGATTTGCCCGTCCAAGCCGGAGGCTCGCCGTATCATCTTGGCCGATTACGAGAATCTGTTTCGCGATCTCGCCGCCGCCGGCGTGCGGCTTTCGGCGGTGGCGGCCGCTCCGTACGACTTCGGCGGCTGCGGCTGCGAGCGGTGCAAGCCGTGGATTCTGACCTTTGCCGAACTCACCCGCGAAATCCACGCCCTGGCCGAGCGTTACCACCCCGGCGTGGAACTGGACATG
>JAAZNR010000239.1 GCA_012798155.1 Thermogutta sp.
CCCAACGTGATGTCGATGCGGAAGTCCTCCATGGCGGGGTAGAGGAACTCCTCCACCGACTTGTGCATGCGATGGATTTCATCGACGAAGAGCACGGAACGCTCCTCGGCGTTGGTGAGATAGGGTATCAAGTCCTTGGGGGCCTTGAGGGTGGCGCCGCTGGCGATTTGGACCGGCACGCCGAGGTGGCGGGGGATGCACATGGCGAAGGTGGTTTTGCCCAGGCCCGGCGGGCCGTCGAACAGGATGTGCCCCAGCGGTTCCCGGCGGACCAGCGCGGCGTCGATGGCGATCTTGAGTCGCGCGTACACCTCCCGCTGCCCGACCATCTCTTCCATCCGCTGCGGGCGGAGGTCGTGATCGTCGTCAGGGGCGGCGAGGGGTGCTCGGAGGAGGGGTTCGCGTGTCATGATGACGGGAAAATGCGGTGCTCCCGACCAATACCGGATTGAGGATCGCGCCGCCCGGCACGGCGGCCCCGGCCGGCGGGTCGAGGCCCGGTCGGACCTTGGTCGTCCTGTCTTGCCCAGTCCGCAGCGCTCTTCATCATCGGTAGTATATCCGACCGGCGGGATAGAGCGAAGGCGGAAAGCCGGGAGTGCCGGGAGTGTGGCACGCCGCCGGCTTGCACCGGGCGGCTCGCATGTTGGCGCCATGACGTTTCGGCGGCGATTCCCCCCGCCGGCTTGCACCGGCCGCTCGGACCAATCATACTTTGGCTACACGGGTTTACTTCCGGGGACAGGCAACCCCGGCAAGCAGGAAGAGAACGTCGTTGGGAGGAGCATTTCCGCCATGAACTCGCATCTCTTGCGCCGCGATTTCGTCTTGGGTACCGCCGCCGGGATGTTGTACGGTGCCGGCCGGGCATGGTGCCTGGAGGACAAAAAGCCGACCTTCACCGCCGCCCAAGCCTTCCAGGCGATCGCCGCGGGCAAGAAGCTTCCCGTCATTCTCGACACCGACATCGGCGACGACATCGACGACACCTGGGCCTTGTGCATGCTCCTCAAGTCGCCCGAACTGGACCTGCGCCTGGTGGTCGGCGACGACTACAACGCGATCTATCGGGCAAAACTGATCGCCAAGCTGTTGCAGACGGCGAGCAGGACGGACGTCCCGGTGGGAATCGGACTGCGGCCCGATGATCGCCCGGGGCGGCAGACCGCCTGGGTCCGGGACTACGACTTGGCGAGCTATCCCGGCAAGGTCCACGAGGATGGCGTCCAGGCGATCGTCGATACCATCCGCGGAAGCAGCGAACCCGTCACGCTGATCTGCATCGGGCCGGTACCGAATATCGCGGAGGCCTTGAAGCGGGCGCCGGACATTGCGGAGAACGCCCGATTCGTGGGCATGCACGGGAGCATCTATAAAGGCTACGGCGGGAGCGAGCAAATCTCGGCGGAGTATAACGTCAAACAGGCCCCCGCCGCGCTGCAAGCGGTCTTTCGCGCCCCGTGGGAGATCACGCTCACGCCGCTGGATACCTGCGGCCTGGTCCGGTTGCAAGGCGACAAGTTCCGCCGGGTCCACGACTGCCCGGATCCGCTGATCCGTGCTTTGATGGAAAACTACCAGCACTGGCGCGAGGCCGGCGAAAGGCGGGAACTGCCTCCG
>JAAZNR010000240.1 GCA_012798155.1 Thermogutta sp.
CATCGTGCGGCCGCGGGGGTGCCACTGCCGGCCGGGTGGCTGGGGTCGTAGCGTAGCGCAGCCCCCAGACGGCCATCTCCCCGGCGTACCCACCGCCGGCTTACGCCGGCGGCTCGCGTTGGATTGCGCTATAACACCACCAGCTTACGCCGGCGGCTCGCGTTCATCGTGCGGCCGCGGGGGTGCCACTGCCGGCTGGGTGGCTGGGGTCGGAGCGTAGCGCAGCCCCCAGTCATTCCGCACCCGGGCACCCGGCTTTCAGCCGCACCTCTCCGGCGAGCATCCCACGCGGTTCGCCGGATTATCATCCCCCGGATTATAATGGAGCGTGCCGCCCGTGGACCGTGTTCGATCGCGGTTCGATCGCGGCGGACGCCGCCGCCAAAGTCCGCCGGTCCAATCGTGTGCGTCTCGGGGAACGGCGCGCAAGTTTCGGCGCCATTCCCGAGTCGAATTGCAGCCGCAACGTCGGCTACCGTCCCATCCTCCAAACCCCCGTGGTTCGCAATCTCAGACCCAGCATGTTTTTCACGAATCCGGCAAGACTACCGCTCGTTGTCGTCGCGTGCATCCTGGCTTCGCCGGGGTCGGCGATCTTCTCGCCGGCGAACGCCGGGGCCGCCGTCGCGGTGATTGTGAACGCCTGCGACGGCGAGGCCGTCGTCGCCACGGAACCGGTTTGGGGGGCCGTCCAGACGCGGCGGGTCGCCCCCCATCGCACGGCGGCGTTGTTCCTGCCGCAGGCGGTCTCGGCGAGAGTCACGGTCGGCACGACCGAGGCCGTGGTCGCTCTGCGCCCGTGGGAGATCCACACCGTGGGCTGGGATGACGGAGCACTCAAAGTCGAGTACGCATCCACGGCACGGGCGCAGCCGCCGTTATGGCTGGCACCGGCGATCTTGGCGGAGCCGCCGCGGCCGGTAATCATCCCCGTGGCGGTTTACGTGGACGACGCCCAGCCTGCCCGGCAGTCGGTCTGGGAGCCGCGTTTGCGTGCCCAACTGGCGGCCGTTTCGGAAGTTCTAACCGCGACCTGCGGCGTGGGATTGCAAGTGGTGTCCGTCGGAAGCTGGCAGTCGCCGGCCGACGAAGCGACCTCGCGCGAGGCCCGGGAGGCCGACTTTCGTGCCAAAACGTCGTCCGATTCGGCCCGCGTGATCGTGGGTTTCAGCAGCCGGCTGCAATCTCCTTTCCCGGCGGCCATGCAGCACGCGCCCCGGATTCCCCTTGCGTCCCACATTTTGGTTCCGGATGTCCATTCGGGTTTGACGCCGCAAGAGCAGTGGTGGCTGCTGCTGCACGAATTCGCCCACTGGCTGGGGGCCTTCGATCTGGCGGAGGGCGAGAGCGTGATGAATCCCGCCGTAAAGGCGAGCGAATATGCGGCCAAGGGGGCCGCCGTGCCCTGGGACGCCGCCAATCTGCTCGTCGTCAATTTGACGGCCGACGAACTCCGCTATCGGGGAGTCCGCAACGCGGAGGCCTTCTCCTCCGGCACGCGCGATTACCTGCTCTCGCTCTACCGCCGAGCGGGGATGGACGCCCGCCGCAGCCCCGACGCCCTCCGTTTGGCCAAGTTTTTTCTGCGACCGGCCCTCCCCGACGCGCGATTCCTGGCCATGTTTGAAGACGGCACGACCGCCGGCGGCGAGGAGGTGAGCGGCTGGGGGCCCGGCGGCGGGTCGCCCCAGCTCGGCGGCAAGGCATTCTTCGATCCCGCCAATCCCGCCCTCTGGGTCCGGCAGCGACAAGACGCCCCGGCGACCCCGCCCGGGCCGGGCATCGAGTTCCTCGGCGGCGATCGGCTGCCGGGACGCGTGCTAAGTATTCGGCCCGCCGGCATCCTCGCGGACCGTGCCGTCCCGGCTTGTCTCGAGGTCCTGCCGCGGACCGGCATCGGCTCTCCCTCCGCCGCGACAAGCCCCGGCGTCTTCGTCACCACGACTTGGCTTCAGCGGGTGATCCTGCGCCCGCTCGACATCCCGTATCAGCCTGGCACCGTCTTCGCCGATGACGGCCGGAAGGTCCCGTTCCGCGCGTTGCAGTGGAACGCCGAGGGCATCCGCGTGTTGACCGATCAGGGGGTGGTTTCCCTCGATTTGCAGGCCCTGGCCGAGATTCACCTGCCGCGGGCCGATGCCTGGGACGTCTTGCCGGCCCAGTGGGCGGCCGTCGCGCCCGACGGCGAAGACGTGCTGGTTCACCTGGAGCTTGCCGACGGCACGTTGGTTACGACCTCGCGCCGCTTTTTCGCGGCCCTCCCGCAAGGCGACCGGCCCGAACAAGGGTTTCACGTCGTCCGTCCGGCTTGGTCGCCGCAACCGCTGTGGATTCCCTACCGCTCGATTCGTGCGTGGCGATTCTTCTCGCCCCATCGCATTCCCTTGACGCTTCTGCCGATCGCGGACTACGA
>JAAZNR010000241.1 GCA_012798155.1 Thermogutta sp.
CTCTTACTCCGGCGGGATTACTCCGGCCGGCTTGTGAAAGCCGGCGTCACGGAGCGGTACCGCTAAGCGGAAATTTGTAATACTGGGGCAATTGGGTGGATTTTACCGATCGTCATCTCCCCGTTTGTGGTTTCGGGCCGATTTTCCCGATTTTTGTGAAACTCACGATTGGGCTAAGCGTACTATACTTGCGATGGCGAGTTTCTCTCAAGAGTGCTTTTGAGATTCGTTGGGTCGGTAGGGCCGGTCTCAAGAGAATAGGTTTCGGCCGGCAAGGAACGACGGCTTACGGCAACTAATGAGAAGGGGTGGTTCGACGAAGAAAGACTGAGGGGGGCCTTCAGCTACTTCCAAGATCGGACACCGAGGTGGAAGGATCATGAACCGAAGACAATCCATACTGAACATGCAGCAGATTCTGCTGAAGCGGCGGGAGGCTCTGCGCCGGGCGTTGGCCGGCGATTTGAGTCTCCTGAAGGAGATCAAAACCGAAGCGGGCGGAGATATCGTCGATTTCGCCCTGGACTCCGTTCAGGACGAGATCAGCTCCAAGCTCGCCGAGCTGGAGAGCCGCGAGCTGCTCCGCGTCGAGAAGGCCTTGCAACGGATGGAGGAAGGCCAGTACGGCATCTGCGAAGGGTGCGGTTGCAGCATCCCTTTGGCACGCCTGACGGCCCTTCCCTATGCCACCCTTTGCATCAAGTGCCAACGCGAGGCGGAATTGGAAGATCGCGACGACGACGTTCGTGACGTCGATTGGAGTCGGCTATCCGATTCCAGCGGGTCCGATGCCGAGTTGACGATCAACGATATCGAACTGGACGTGTCCTGATCCGCCTTCCGAGGCTCGCCCTCCGAGGCCGGGGAACCTCCCTGAATCGGCCGAAAACGAAGCGACAGGGTGTATCGGAACGGTACACCCTGTCGCGTTTTCTTGGGCCGGCCTCTATGCCGAAGGCAAGCTTAAAGGCAGGGAGGGGGCTGAAGCCGTATCTCACCGCGGGCATCCAGCCAGCCCCTGTGCCGAAGGCGAGGTTAAGGGCCGGACTTTTGCAAACCGCTCCCCTTTACCTCTGGGAGGGGGGGGCAGCGGGTCAGGGTTTGGTGAAGTTGGGCAATCACGGCAAGCCGTTTTCGCGGCTAATTGCCCTCACCATAACCCTCTTCCAAGGCGGACGAGAACTTGTCACCACAGTTTGCAAAAGTCCAGTTAAGGACATGAAGGGGGGCTTTCCCGGCCGGTTTTCAGTGGAACGGCGGATCGTGCCCCACGGACGAGGCCGTCCTCATTTCAGGACTTGCTCCGGCGGAACATCCTAGATGGTCAGCGGTTGCGGCGTAAAACCGAGGATTGGGAAGAGGAGGACGGCCCAGCCGAGAATTCGCCGGGTCCACCCCAATGGGGCGTTGTCGTCTGCCGTGGGCGGGTGAGCCGGCCCCATCAGCCCTAGCAAGAACAATAGCAAAATCCACCCCCAATATCCGCCCAGGACCACCGCCGCGGTGGCGCCCATCAGCACGAGAAGCGACACCAGGTTCGCCGCCGGTCCAAGCAGGGCGTACAGGATGTGGCCCCCGTCGAGCTGGCCGATCGGAAAGAGATTCAGAGACGTGACCAGCAATCCCACCCAACCCGCGAAGGCCATGGAATTGAGATAAACCGTGTGGGTGTTGGGAAGCTCGCCGAAGAAGAGCCGCGTAAGCCCTTGAAAAACCAAGGGTTCGCCCAATGTAATCGAACCGGAAGCGTTCTGGATCGGCCTAACCTCGGAAAAATACAGCCCCAGCACGCAAAAGATCAAGGATGGGATCAATCCGGCCAGCGGGCCGCTGATGCCGATGTCGAAAAGCTGCCGCCGATCCAGTCGCCGGGTGTCCATGGCGATCACAGCGCCGAAGGTCCCGATGGGAGAGAAGGGCATGGGGAGAAAAATCGGCAGCGTAGCCGGGGCACGATAGCGGACCGCTTGAAGGAAATGGCCCATCTCATGACAAAGGAGGATGGTCATCACGCAAACGCTGTAGGTCAAGCCCTCCAGCGGCGTATGGAGCCCGCCGCCTGCCAAAAAGGTGCTGAAGCACGTCGCGAGGAGTAGCCCGACAAACAACGCCCAGTTCCGCCGGGGCCGTCGGGCAGGGCGCGGCGGAGGGGGCACCAGCTCCGCAAGGATAATCTCGTCCGCGGCGCGTTCCCGATTCGGCACGGTCTGCACGGGAAACGCCCAATCCGATGCCGGTTCGGCCGGGGGGCAATCACAACCGTCGTTCGAGGTCCGCTGAATATCCATCCATCCAAACTTTCGTCAAACAATCAAGGTCAAACAATCAGGCTCGAGTGGCGTGACCTCTTCTTCTTCATCCTACCGTTTTCTCCCTGCCTTACCAACCGCTTTCTCCACGCCTTACAAACCGTGAGGCCGAGCCGCTCGCGACGCGACCCCTGAACTACGGTCGGCTGCGGTAGCCTCCGCGGCTCGATGCTGCCCGGTTGTGGGGCGGCTCGATGCTACCGATTGTGGGCCGATCGCCGCAACGCAAACGTCTCCCTGACCCCGGACCTCCGCACGAGCGAGATGGGCGGCCGAAGGCTTTCGCTCGTACCCCTGCCGAGTCGCCCAACTCGGCGGCAGCCCCCATATTTTTACTATTCGTTGCCCGCGGTTTATCTTTACGGCAATCTGCCCGCCGGATCGTCCCATCTCCTGCGTTTCTCGCTCCGCGCGATGCCGGCGTGGTGTATGTTTGCGAGGGTAATCCCCGTCCTGATCGGGCATCCTCTCGGTCCCTTCACAAAATGCTCACAGAAGCCACTTCTTGATGGTTCGACGTCCGACGATTCTGCCGGTTGTTTTGATTGCGGTGCCGGTTGTTTTGATACCGGCGATCTGCATTCTTGCCAATGTCCTCCCGTACTTGCAGGTCCGGGAAGAGGCCTGCCGTTACGTCGGGGCCGGTCGCCGGCCGAACGCTCCGGCCAAGCCGCCCAATCCTCCTCGGCAGGACGATCCCATCATCCCAGTCGAGACCTCCGCGTCCATCTCAGCCCAAGCCGCCGCGTCCGTCTCGGCCGAGGCCTCCGCGCCCATCCCGCCGACCGATGTCGTGTCCGGTCCCAAGCCGGCTTCCCAGCTAGCGCTGCCGCGCTCGGCTCCAGCTATTCCGGGCATGCCGCGCTACCGAATTGTAGAGTCGCAGGCGAGAGGTGACGTTGCGGGGGGAATGGCCGCACGATCGGAAAAGTCCGAGGAGTCCGCGGAACCGAAAGAAAATGCGGCCCCTCTGCCCGCGTCGCTCCGCGCGGGTTCGGCCCACCTTGATACGGCGGGGGGAATCCTCTCGCCGCAAGAACAAGGCTATCGAGACGAGTTCCATGCGAAAGCGAGTTCGGACCGGCGGACCTCTGGTGACACAGTCGCCGAAATCGGGAGGATTCCCACAGGGGCTGCCGGTCGGAACGAGCCGCACGATATCAGCGGCTTCGGTAAAGGCGACATTCTCAAGGAGTGGCCCATAGCCGACCCGGCGACGCTCTCAACCAGGAGCGAAACCGCGACCACGGGAGAAACCGCCACGAGCGAAAGCGCGACCACGGGCGAAGCCGCGAGAGCATCGCCGGCGGGCGACGGCTCTGAGGTTGGTGCCGCACCGGCGGGTGAATCCGGAAGCGGGGAGAGCGATGCGAGGGCGGGCCTGAGCGACGATATCCCCCCGCTGGAACCGATTCTCTGGCCGAGACGGAAGGGCGACGCGACCCAGGAGTCCCCGCCCGTCGCCGCGGAGCCGAGCGTGCCGCTATCGCGTCCGGACGATCCCCGTGGCGCGTCGGCGCCGGTATCGCAGCGATTACGACGCCTGCCCCCGCCGGAGCCGGCCGCCGGTTTATCGCACGAGAGGCTGAGGTCTGCCGCCGAGGCAATCGAACCGA
>JAAZNR010000242.1 GCA_012798155.1 Thermogutta sp.
AAGCCGTCTCTGAAACGCAGAGGACGCAGAGAAAGAATTGGTAGATCGGCTGCGCCATTCTCTCCTGGTTTCCGTCTTTTCATTCCCCAAAGCCGTTCACGGGCCGGCGGCGGGCACATCTTTCGGGCCGTCGCGGGCCGAGAAACGTAGCCTGCCCCTTCCTACCCGATGGAGACAGTCCCATTTTCGCGGGCTTTGCCGAAAGAATTCGGATCGTTCCGTGAACGGTTACGAGTTGGGATAATTCCCGTGAAAGGTTACATCTTTTGCTTGAATCTGGACTTTTGCAAACTGCTGCCCCTCTCCCTCTGGGAGAGGGGCAGCGGGTGAGAGCTTGGTGAAGTTGGGCAATCACGGCAAGGCGTTTTCCCGGCTAATTGCCCTCACCATAACCCTCTTCCAAGGCGGACGAGAACTTGTCACCACAATTTGCAAAAGTCCAGTTGAATCTTTTACCCGCATCTTATTCGCGGGCAAGGCGACGGACTCGCCGCACGCACGGTCTGGTTTTTCTGGGAAAATGGGCAATATGTATTAGCCGCGGAAAACCACTTCTTTCGCGTTTACCGATTCGACCGATGCACTAATGCGGTCGAACTCTCTAGCTTCGTGCGCCGGACACGCCGCGATGAGATACCGACCGGGGAGAACGGAAGGCATCCCCAAAACGCGGGTCCGCCCGAACCACGCCACGGGGGCAACCTGCGGCACGGCGAGAGATACGTTTCATTCACGGAGGACATGCCATGAGGCGACTCGACGGGATGTGGTGGTTTCTTGGAGGGTGTCTTGCCGTCCTGATTTTAGCCCCTTGCGCCGGCGCTCAAGGCTTCCAGGAGTTGCGGCCCATCGATCCTTCCTACATGGTGGCCGGGGACTATTCCGCCGCGGAACCGCAAAGAGAAGAAGCGAATGCGGACGACTTGGCGCAACGGGTCGCGGACTTGGAGAAGGCCCTCGGCGACATGATGGCCAGGGAGGCCGAGACGAAAAAGAAGGCCGCCGAAAAATTTTCCGTCAGCGTCGACGGCCGGATCTACGTCGATAGCGTCTTCTTCGGTCAAAGCGATGGCAGCGTCGCCGCCTTCGGCGACGCCCAGGATACCGTGCAATTGCGCTCGGCTCGCTTGGGCGCTTACGGCTCCGGATTCGATGTCTTCGACTACAAGGTCGAGGTCGACTTCGCCGGACGAGACGGCGACGATGATCAATCGACCTCCTTCAAGGACGTGTATCTGGGCATCAGCGATCTGCCGTTCCTGGGCCGGGTCCAAATCGGACACTTCAAGGAGCCGTTCAGCATCGAGGAGCTGACCAGCACGCGCTACATCACGTTCATGGAGCGGAGCTTGGTGAATGTCTTCGCACCTCGGCGGAACGTGGGTATCGCCGCCTGCCGGGTCTCCGAAAACGAGCGTCTCACCTTCGCCTTCGGCGGCTTCCGCACCATCGGCGACAAGCCGCCCTACGTCGCCGACGACGACGGCGGTTACGCCTTCACGATGCGCGGCACCTATTTGCCCTGGTACGACGAGGCCACCCACGGCCGCGGCCTGCTGCACCTGGGACTCGGTTACAGCTTTCGTGAAGTGGACGATCCCAATCAACGAATTTGCTCCCGTGCCGAGACCGACGTGGGTCCCTACATCTTGGATACGGGCGTCATCACGGGCGTCGAGGATTTCCATTTGCTGGACCCCGAAATCGCTTTCGTGTACGGACCGTTTTCCGTCCAGGCCGAGTACCTCGCCGCATTCTACAATCTCGCGGGCAACGACGCCGACTTCCACAGCGCCTACGTACAGATGAGCTACTTTCTGACCGGGGAGCACCGCCGCTACGACCGCAAGAAGGGTGCCTTCACGCGGGTCAAGCCGTTCGAGAACTTCTTCCGCGTCCGCACCTGCGACGGCAACATCGAGATGGGCAGAGGCGCCTGGGAGCTGGCCTACCGCTACTCGTGGCTCGATCTCGACGACGCCGACGCTGCGATCTTCGGCGGGTACAGCAGCGACCATACGGTGGGCGTGAATTGGTACCTCAACCCCTACATGCGGTTGATGTTCGATTACGTGTACGCCAACCTCGGCACGGCGAACAACGGTCCCGATACCGATCTCAGCGTCTTCCAGATGCGTGCCCAGGTCGATTTCTGACGGCCGCGCATGCCGGCGTCATTGGGAGGAGATTCGTGGCGGTAACGTGAAACAGCCAGCTTCGGCAGCCCGCGGATTCGCGCTGCCGAGAAGGAGTGCGAGAGATGAAAACGATCGGCGTGATGGCACTGATGGTGGGGCTGTGCTGGGGCATCTCGGCGGCAGTCCAGGCCCAAGACGCGGATTGCGGTTCGCCCGGTCGTTGCGCGATCTGCGGCCGACCCGGTCCCTGTCAACAAAAGGTCTGCATGATCCAGTGCGGAGTGGAAAAGGTCAAGCAGTCGTGCTGGTGCGCGGAAGTGGTGGATATCTGCACGATGCGGCCGACGGGGCCGCGACATGCCGGCTGCAACGACCCGGCCTGCGGCTGCGATCCCGGAACGGACTGCGGCCTGGCTTGCGAAGGAACGGACTGCGGCTTGGGTTGCGGGGAAGGCGCCTCGTGCGGCGAGCCGGGATGCGATGCAGCCGGGCGGATGGGCCTCCTCGGCCGATTGGGCAAAAGCCCTAACCCCATGATTCCACCACAGCCGGGAAGAACCCGAACCATCAAGAAACTCGTCAAGAAAGAATATACAGTCCAAAAGCCGGTGTACAAGGCCGTTGTGCAATGGGTCTGCGCGGACTGCCTTGCGGCCAAGGCCCGCGGCGGGTGCACCGGTGAAAGCGGGCCGACCCCCGCCGTCGAGGAAAGCAAGCCCTTGCCCCCGGCCCCGGCGCCGGAACCGGCCCCGGCGGAAAAGGACGATCCGGGCGCGGAGCAGACGGTGCTTTTGGCGCCCCTCCCGCCCATGCCGCCCCTTCCGCCTCTGCCTCCCATGCCGCCCATGTGATCGCGGCGCAAACCGGGTGGAACCATGACAACGATGACGTAGCCTTGGCTCGCTCCCCGGCGATTTGAGCCTCGCCTAAACCCTTCGACCGGCGCCCGATCGCGAATCGGCGCCGGTTTTTCCACTTTTTCGGCCGATTCGTGGGGCAAGTTCTCGCCCGGACACCCGCCCCGCTGTGAAAAAATTGGAGTAGCCGTTCCCGCGCCTGATCGGTCTGTCATCGGAACGCGGAGGCGCGGAGGCTGTTTTTGAAACGCAGAGGACGCAGAGGACGCGGAAAAAGGAGAAAGTAGCCGCAACTCTCTCGTCTCTGCGTTCTCAGCGTTCTCTGCGTTTTCATCTATTCATGCCCGCCCGCGTTCTCGGGGTTTCCATCTTTTTCCGGCTAGCCGTCCCTGACCGCTGGAAGCCGAAAAACCTATCCGCCCACTCACGCCCAAAGGCGGCAGCCCCATCGTCGCCGCTTTGATCGCCGGCATGAACCCACTCCCCGTGAACGGTCCCAAATTGAAGGACGCAGGATCGACTCCATTTTCGCTCTTGCCAAGATCGCGGCCTTGGCTTTCAATAAGGGGGCCTCGAAGATCGCCTCTTTCCCG
Organism: Thermogutta sp.; assembly: GCA_012798155.1. Taxonomy (GTDB): domain Bacteria; phylum Planctomycetota; class Planctomycetia; order Pirellulales; family Thermoguttaceae; genus Thermogutta. Next base: position 3,589 of record JAAZNR010000242.1, read on the forward strand.
CAGCTTCGTTTTGTGACCTTTCGAGGCCGTGCGAGGTCGCCGCGGTCGAGCCGATTGGGCTTCGACCACGAACCGATCTTGTGCCTCGGTCGCCCCATCCCGGACGGCAACGTGCGGCCGATGAGGAAAGGATTCCGCTGGTCACTCAGGAGGAGAGACGGTGCACGAACAGTCGCTCGGCCCGCGCGGCCGCTGTTCGCTCCTTTTCCCCGGAGCGTTGATCGTACTCTTGACCCCCTTCGGCCCAGGCTTGGGGAAAGCCCTCGCAGCGCCACCCCATCCTTTTGCCGGGCAGACGGTCTTGCTCGACTTCCAGGCCTCGTGGTGCGGTCCCTGTCGCAATATGGCCGCCACCGTGGCCGAAGTGGAACGCCAGGGTTATCCCGTGCGCCGGATCGACGTGGACCGCGAGCGCGACTTGGCCCGGCAATTCGGGGTCCATTCCCTTCCCACGTTCATCATGTTGGTGGACGGTCAAGAGGCGGGCAGACTGATCGGAGGCCAGTCCTTGACCGCGCTGACGGAGCTTTGCCGCCGAGCGCCCCGG
>JAAZNR010000243.1 GCA_012798155.1 Thermogutta sp.
GCTCGCGGGAAGGAGCGGTTACGTCATCCCGCTGATCTCCAAGTACGGCATCAGTTCGGATTCGGTCGAAAAGTTCGGAATTGCCGACGGAGCCGTGCCCCATCTCAAGCTGCTCGATCGTGACGGCAAGATCATCGAGACATTCGGCGCGGGCGGCAGTCCGCCGGCTCCTGAAAACATCGACGCGGCGATCGAGCGGGCCTTGGCATCGTCCGCGGGAGCGGGCTAAATTGCCGCGGCACGCGCTTGAGGCGATGCGGCGCAGGCTTGAGGCGATGTTGATTCCCCCGGGGCGGCACGGCATCGCAGCAAAGGGGAAGCCGCCGGTTCATCACGCGACTCGGCATTCCCGACTGCCCATCCGAGACGAGCTTGCTTCCCCCGACGCCGCGCCGTTATGGTGGAAATAAGTGGGGCGTGTAGCGCCCGGGGGCTATCGTCTTGCCACGTGGCGGGCGGGGACCAAGTACGCCCAGCGAATCATGCGGGAATCTCACCATGACTGACGGTTCCGAGCAGTTGACCGTACCCAAATTCGCCCGGCTCAAGAGCTCCGGACGCAAGATCGTCATGCTCACGGCGTACGATTATCCGTCGGCCGCCATCGTGGATCGAGCAGGCGCCGACGGCGTTCTCGTGGGTGACAGCCTGGGCATGGTAGTCCAGGGCAAGAACACCACGCTGCCCGTCGCCATCGAGCAGATGATTTATCACGCGGAAATGGTCTCCAGGGCTGTGCGTCGGGCGTTGGTCGTGGTAGATCTGCCGTTTCTGACGTTTCAGTTGGGCAAGGCGCGGGCGATTGAAAATGCCGGGCGGATCCTCAAGGAGACCGCCGCCCAGGCCGTCAAGCTGGAAGGCGGCAAGGAACAGGCGGACTTGATTGCCGCTCTCAGCGACGCCGGCATCCCCGTCATGGCGCATCTCGGCCTGCGGCCCCAAAGCGTGCGCATGCTGGGCGGTTACCGGGTCGAACGCGATCGGGAGCGACTCCTGGCCGATGCCGACGCCGTACAAGCGTCGGGCGCCTTCGCCGTTGTCCTCGAGTGCATTCCCGCCGCCGTCGCCGGCGAGATTACGCGGCGGCTGACCATCCCCACGATCGGGATCGGGGCCGGCGGCGAAACCGACGGCCAGATTCTGGTCTATCATGACTTGCTGGGCTATTCGCCGGACGAACGCATCCCCAAACACGCCCGCAGATACGCCGACCTCCGCTCCATCATTACGGACGCAATTCGTAGTTACGCCGGCGATGTGCAAGCGGGACGCTTTCCCGGCCCGGAGAACACATTTTCCTGATCGTCTCCGGTTACGTTGCAAGCATCTACGTTGCAAGCATCGTAGCGTCGTCGCGAGCCGCCGTAAGCCGGTGGGTAGAATCGCCTGTTGTATAAGCATAAACGGCGCACACGAGCCGCCGGCGTAAGCCGGCGGTGGAATCGCACGGAAACATGAGCCACCAGCGTAAGCTGGTGGTGGAGGCGCTGCGACGACGGGTGACCGGGGGCTGCGCTCCGCTACGACCCCAGCCACCCCGCTGCAAGTGGAAAGTATTGGGCCTTCAGGGCCCAAAAGACGGAAACGCAGAGACGCGCAGAACGCAGCGCTGCGGGCGCCGGGTGCCGCTGCCGTCTCTCCCGGCCGTCGAGTGCCTCAGCCTCCTCGCTGAGCTGCTCCAGCCTGCGTTGTAAGTCACACACATTCTCTGCAACCATGCGGCTCTCGCCTTGGGCCCCCAGATCGGCCCCACCACTGACTTTCTGCAAAACCTGACCAAACACGCAGCACGCGCGTCTGGGTGTGATCAAGATCGCGTTCGTTATTGCCAAGAAGCCGCCCACCGCTACTGCAAGGCATCGGACCCTTAAAGACACCATGGCAATACCTCACC
>JAAZNR010000244.1 GCA_012798155.1 Thermogutta sp.
CAGCTCGGCCGTGCTGCCCACGGCCGCCTGATCGCCGCCGGTAATCACCGTGGGCTGATCGTCCAATCGGTGCCGGGAGGAACCGCCGTTGGGAGCGGAACCGGCTATGCCTCGCGATGGCGGCGTGGATTGGGACATGATTCGGATCAATACGGCCTCAGGCCCCGTATTGCTGGTAAAACTCCTCGCCTTTCGACATAATCCCTCCGCCCCGTCACCTAGCGCGAAAGGTACTCACCATGATGATGATTCGTTTTCGTGAGAAGACGGCGGAGATAAGAACAGATGTTCCTTCTCAAGCCTTGATGAGCTTGAGCCTAAAATCGCTCCATCAGACGGCACGACTTCATTCTACTTTTGGGTATGGCAGCCGGTCAACCAAACCGTATGCATCGGCAATGAGGGCTTCCCACATTCCCACCCTTGATCCAGGCGCAGTCACTGCGACTGCACACAGGACCACTTCTCGCGCCAAACTTGAGATCGCATCTCACAAAAGCGCGCCCTTTATGTGTCACGCACGTCACCGCTTCCGCATGGAACGCATTACTAACCCATTACTATCGTACAGCCACGACGATTCCTCCCGGCTCTTGGCTGCATTTGCCACGAGCGTGGTCTTCGATCGACATACCCGAGCGGCAGCCGTTCACGCCCCTGCCCGGTTTGTCATTGCAACGCAGAGGCTGCCCTTGAAACGCAGAGGGCGCAGAGGGCGCGGAAAAGGGATCGGCGGCCGCAACTCCGCGTTCCCTGCCTCTTTGCGTTTCTATCCTCTGATTACCCCAGGGCCGTGCACGGGCCATAAGGTCCCTCTTTCGCACCGTTGCAACCCGAAAAAGGTATCCAGCGGATTCAGGCCCGAAGGAGGCAGTCCCATCTTTCCATGCTTCCCCGCCGGCTTGGGAACAGTGCCCTTGAACGGTTTACCCCGAGTGAAAACCCCACCCAAGAACTCGTCCAGCCAAGTCTGCTGAGCCTTTCCCGCCGCCGTTTCGCGGTGACAAGTCGCCGTTACGCTACCTCCCCGATCGGGACGCGTCCCGCGGACGGCGCTAAACCGGAGGGGTACCGACATTGGGAAATTGTCCGGCTTTGGCGGCAGAGGACGCCGGACATAAGCTAGGTTTCATAGTGAGATCCGTTGCGCCGGCCATAGTGAGATCGCTTGCGCCGGCGTGACGGTGCGTAGTCTCTTTGTCTCGCGTCCGTTTTTACATCCGCGACCTTTTTTTAACATCCGCAACCCCTTGCACGCGCGGCGTCGGCCGCCGATTCGTTTTCGACGAACCGTTCCTTGCATCTCCGACTGGTGTGATGGTCGTATTGGGAGCGTAACCAGGATGGCACAATTCCCCACTGCTCGCCCGCTTGGCGGCCCATCCCGAGCCGTTGACTCCAAAGAGCCGTCTTTCGAGGAGCTGAAGCAGCGGATTCACGGCAAGCTGGTTGACAAGTTGGACCTGTCGAAGGTCGGTCAATTGGCGGGCGACGTCTTGCGCCGTGAAATCCGCCTGGTCGTTGAGCATCTCTGCGACAGCGAAAACACGATGCTCAACCGCAGCGAGCGCGAACGGCTGATCGACGAGGTGCTCGACGAGACGTTCGGCCTGGGACCGCTAGAGGCCCTGCTCAAGGACCCGGCAATCAGCGACATCCTGATCAACGGTCCGAAGAACGTTTACGTGGAACGTCGCGGAAAACTCGAGAAGACGACCGTCACGTTCCGTGATAACGAGCACTTGCTGCAGATCATCGACCGGATCATTTCCAAGGTGGGGCGCCGCGTGGACGAAACCTGCCCCATGGTCGACGCCCGCATGCCGGACGGCTCGCGTTTCAACGCGATCATTCCGCCGCTGGCCCTGGACGGCCCGGCCGTCTCCATCCGCCGCTTCGGAAGGAATCCGCTCAAGCTCGAGGACCTGCTGAATCTCAAGGCCTTCACCCCCGAGATGGTCATGTTGCTGGAAGGGGCCATCAAGGCGCGTCTGAACGTCGTCATCTCCGGCGGAACAGGCTCCGGTAAGACCACGCTCTTGAACACGTTGTCCAGCTTCATTCCCAACAATGAGCGGATCGTCACGATCGAAGACGCCGCCGAATTGCAGCTCCAACAGGAGCACGTCGTGCGACTGGAGACGCGTCCCGCCAACATCGAGGGGAAGGGCGCGATTACCGCTACGGATTTGGTCCGCAACGCGCTGCGTATGCGTCCCGAACGCATCATCATCGGCGAGTGCCGCGGTCCCGAAACCCTCGACATGCTACAGGCCATGAACACCGGCCACGAAGGCTCGATGACCACGCTCCACGCCAACGCCCCCCGCGACGCGATCGCCCGTATGGAAACGATGATCATGATGGCCGGCTTCGAACTGCCCCTCAAGGCGATGCGCACGCAGATCGCCGGCGCCGTCAACTTGATCCTTCAAGCCAACCGTCTTCAAGGCGGCGTACGGCGCATTACCCACATCACCGAAGTCGTGGGAATGGAGCAGGACACCGTGGTCATGCAAGACATCTTCCGCTACGAGCAGGAAGGGATCGACGAATCGGGGCGGAGCTACGGGAAATTCACATCGACGGGTATTCGGCCGACGTTCATGCCGCGGCTGGAAGCTCGCGGCATCCGGTTGCCGGCGAACATCTTCCGCCAGCGCGTGATGTTGGAGGCGTAGATTCACGAGTACCGATCGGGCCGACGACCGGTGCAATGACCCCCGCGTTCGAGATGAGAGGAACCGGCACACGATGAGTCCCCTGCTAATCGCACTCGCCGCGTTCGTCGGGACGGCGGCCCTGGTTGCCGCCGTGGCCATGCTCTTCACCCGCCGATCCGATGACCGACTGGAGAACCGGCTACAGGTGTACGCCGGCGTGCAGACGGCCAAGAGCAAGGAGGAATTGCGCAAGCAGCAAAATCTCTTGACCAAACCCCTGGAAAACAAAAGCAGCCTGGCGGAGGCGATTGTGGAGCGGCTGCCCAGCTTCAAACGCTTGATGGAACAGGCCGACGTGCAAATACCGGCGGCTCAACTGGTGGTGGTCTCGGCCGCCTTGGCGGGCGGCGGCTTGGCCTTGGGACTGTTTCTGAAGGCCCCGGCGCCGCTTCTCCCCCTGTTCGGCGGCATGGGAGGGCTATTGCCCTTGCTGTGGGTTCTGTGGCGAAGAAAACGGCGTTTGCGGGCCTTCGGCGCACAACTGCCCGACGCCCTCGAAATGCTCGCTCGCTCGCTGCGGTCGGGGCAGAGTTTGGCGGCGGGGTTCAACATGGTTTCCACCGAGATCGGCCCGCCCTTAGGCAAGGAGTTCGGCCACGTCTTCGAGGAGCAAAACCTCGGCCTGCCGCTGGAACAATCGTTGCGGGACCTCGCCCACCGCATCCCCAATTTGGACCTGCGGTTTTTCACCATGGCCGTCGTGCTTCAGCGGCAGACGGGCGGCGATTTGGCCGAGGTCTTGGAAAAGATCGGCAGCCTGATTCGGGAACGGTTTCAGATTTGGGGCCAGGTCCAGGCGCTCACGGGCGAAGGACGCCTATCCGGCGTCGTCTTGATGGCGCTGCCGGTCGTGATCTTCCTCGCCGTGTACCAACTCAACCCGGATTACGTCATGATGTTGTTCACCGATCCGCTGGGCAAAAAGATGCTGGTCGGCGCGATCATCATGCAGATTCTCGGGGCGTTCTGCATTCGCAAGATCGTGAATATCAAAGTGTGAGAGCTTGTCCCCATGACTGATTTCGTCGCCGTTCTCCAACTGCTCGCCCTTTCCCAGAATCTCGACTGGTCGAAGCTGCTGCCATTTGCGGCCTTCGGTATGTTCGCGATCTTGAGTTTTCTATTGCTGGAGACCTTAGCCGCGCGCAAGCCGCGGACCGTCGAGCGTCTGCAAGAGCTGGCTCGACCGCCGATCCGCCGCAGGCCGGGCGAATCCGCCGCCGTCAAGAAGCGTGACGGACTGACGCGAGCCTTGGAAAAGGCCACGCCCGCCCTGGCCAAACCGCTGGAACCCAAGTCGGAAATCGAGCGGAGCAAACTGAAACAGAAGCTGGCCCAGGCCGGATTCCTCGGCGACTCGGCCGCGCAAATCTACCTTGGTCTGAAATTCGCCGGCTTGGTGGGCGGCCTGACGCTGGGCGCCGCCTTGTTCCTCGGTCTCTGGGGCGTTCGCCAAAGCTCGCTCGTCTCGGCGGCCTTCGTCGGCGGGCTGTTTTTTTACTTGCCCGAGATCGTTCTCTGGTATCTAGCCAAGCGGCGCAAGGACGCCATCTTCCTCAGCCTGCCGGACGCCCTGGACCTGATGGTCGTTTGCGTGGAGGCCGGCTTGGGCCTGGATCAGGCCATGCGCAAAGTGACGGAGGAATTAGGCACTTCCCATCCCGTCATCGCCAAGGAATTCGCTCTCGCCAATCTCCAGCTACAGATGGGGCGCCCCCGATCGGAAGTGCTCCACGAGATGGGCGCTCGATGCGGCGTGTCCGACGTCCGAAGCCTTGCGGCAGTCATCATCCAGGCGGAGAAGTTCGGCTCCAGCATCGCGCAGGCACTCCGCGTCCAAAGCGATTCCATGCGGACACGCCGTCGCCAATTGGCGGAGGAACGGGCGCAAAAGACCGCCGTCAAGCTGATCTTCCCGCTCGTGCTTTTCATCTTTCCCGGTTTGTTCGTCGTGCTTGTCGGACCAGCGGCGATCACGATGATCCGGGAACTGTTCCCCATGATGGCCGGCGCTCAATGAATCAGATCTAGTCGCTGCCGCGATCGACGGCCTTGCGGGCCAACCATGATTTGTAACCGCCGGACAGATTGCGGACGCGAAAGCCGCGCTGGCTCAAGATGCGAGAGGCATAGTACGAGCGTTGCCCCACGTTGCAGTATACCCAGATCTCCCGATCCTTCGGCAACTCGTAGAGACGCCCGCGAATCTCTCCGAGCGGGATATTGACGGCTCCCGGCGGCGCACCGGCGGTATGTTCCCCCGGAGTCCGCACGTCAATGAGCAGCGGAGGTTGATCGGACCAAACCGCATTCCATTCGCTCCAATAGGCGGGCAGGACGTCCTTTCGCAGGATGTTTCCCGCCACGAAACCGGCGATATTCACCGGGTCGCGTGCACTCCCGAACTGGGGGGCGTAACAAAGTTCCGCCTCTTCCAGATCATAGACCGTTCCGCCTTTTTGGATAAAGGCGGAGATGACATCGATGCACTTGTCCACGCCGCGTCCGCCCACGGCCTGCGCCCCCAGAACTCGCCCCGAGTCGGGGGCGAACAAGAGCTTGATCGTCATCAGCTCGGCGCCCGGATAGTACGTGGCATGGTCCCATGAATGCGTGTAGCCGGCCGTGTAGGGGATATTCCGTCGCTTGAGGGTTTTCTCATTAGCGCCCGTCTGGGCGATCACCAATTCGAAAACCGCCACGCCGGCCGTACCTTGTACGCCGCGAAAACGGCTGGGTCGGCCGCAGATCGCTTCCGCCGCCACGCGCGCCTGCCGCGAGGCGGGGCCGGCCAGGGGGACTCGGGTGAATCCGCCCGTCACGACGTCCGGCACTTCCACGGCATCTCCCACGGCCCAAATCGCCGGATCACGTGTGGTTCTCATCTGCTCGTCCACGCGAATGCCGCCCAGTTCGCCGATTTCCAGTCCCGCCTCCGCGGCCAAGGTCACTTCCGGACGCACGCCGGTCGCCAAGATCACGATCTGGCAAGGAAACTTCTCCCCCTCCCCTGCCGTCACTTGAAGGCCGCCGGCGGTCTCTTCAATGGCACGCAGGGGAGAGTTCAGGCGAACCACGACATCGTGGGCCGACAAGGCCGCGTGGATAGGCGCCGTCATCTCGGGGTCTAAAGACAGCATCAATTGGTCGGCGGCCTCCAACAAGACCGTCGAGATCCCCCGGCGGACAAGGTTTTCCGTCATTTCGAGGCCGATGTAACCGCCGCCTACCACGACCGCGCGGAGAACCTTTTTCCCCTCCAACCAGCGGTAGATATCGCCCGCATCCTCGAGCTGCCGCAGCGAAAACACCCCGGGCAAATCCACGCCGGGTACCTCGGGAACGATCGGCCTGGCCCCCGGAGAAAGCACCAGGGCGTCATAGGGCCGAGTAAAACGCGCGCCGCTCTGACGGTTTCGCACGTCCACCCGCTTGTTTTCTCGGTCGATGCGTTCCACCTCGTGGTTCACGCGGATTTCGATATTGAAGTAGTCTCGAAACCGTTCGGGCGTGGCGACAAGCAACCGTTGCTGAGGGGTAATCACCCCGCCGATAAAGTAGGGCATGCCGCAATTCGCAAA
>JAAZNR010000245.1 GCA_012798155.1 Thermogutta sp.
CCCTCGCGCCGGCTCCACCCCAACGCCCGCAAGCGGCTGCGCGCCATCGAGGAATACAGCGAGTTGGGGGCCGGATTCGCCCTGGCCATGCGGGACCTGGAGATTCGCGGGGCGGGCAACATCTTGGGGCCGCAGCAAAGCGGGCACATCGCCGCGGTCGGCTACGAGCTGTACTGCGAACTGCTGGAATTCGCCGTCCGCCGGCTGCAAAACCTGCCGCCCAGGACCTATGTGGACGTGGACATCGACCTCCCCGTTCAAGCCTACCTGCCCGACGACTACGTCCCCGACATCCGCGCCAAGATCGACCTCTATCGCCGCTTGAGCCGCATCAGCGAGGGCGAGCAATTGGCCGCCTTCGCCGAGGAGCTGGCGGACCGGTTCGGCCCGCTGCCGGAGCCGGTGCGGCAAATGTTCTTGCTCCAAGAGCTGCGGATCGCCGCCCATCGGCTCCGCATCCGCGCCATCCGCCGCGAGCAGGGCTTTGTCGTGTTGCGGTACGTCTCCCGCGAGAAGATCCGCCGCGTGGCCGAGCGGTCGGGCAATCGGCTGCGGATCGTGGACGCCGAGTCGGCCTATCTGCCGATCGAGAACGCCGTCGATGACGGAACGGCGATGATCGTGCGCCTCCGCGATCTGCTGGCCTCGGTCCCGTGCGAGCCCGCCGAGTGACCCGCCGGCTTGCCTCGGCGGCTCGGATGTCGGACATGTGGAGGGACGCGCTCCGCGGCGTCCGGCTGTGCTACAGAAGCGATTGGAATTCTTCCACCGTCAAGCCGGCTTGTCGGAGAATGGCACGCAATGTTCCCTTGGCGATTTCCTTGTGATCGGGAACCGTCAAGCGCCTGTGCGGTGGGTTTTGATTCCGCAAAATCAGATGGCTGCCCCGTTGTCGATCCACGACGTAGCCGATCTTCTCCAATGCCTCAACGAGCCGGCGAGCTGAAACGACCGGCAACGGAGTCACGGCGTGACCTCAACGACCTCTTCGCTGATCGAGGGCGGGACGGGTTCGCCGTGGGCTTCCAGGCTTTCCAAATACCCGGCAATGGCCTCTTTGATGTTCTCGACCGCTTCGGCCCGTGTTTTCCCCTGGGAAACACAACCGGGGAGGGCGGGAACCTCGGCGACGTACACGCCGTCTTCATCCTGTTCGATCAGGACGCGATATCGCACGAGCGATTCCTCCGAAAACGAGCGAAGGACCGTAGGCCCATCCGCCGACGGTTCACGATCGCCGGATCGGCTAGGTGGCCGGGGTCGCAGCGAAACCCCCGGATGCCCAGCCGGGATCGCCGCACGGCTCGGCGCGAGCCGGCCTCGCGCGGGATCGGGACCTCCAACCCCCACGAGCTAGTATATTGGTGGCGGAGCGGCTGTCAACCGCGCTCGGCAGGGCGAGGCCCCCGCGGCGACCACGACTCACCCCCCAATCACGCGCGGAGCGTTTTAACCGTTTTCTAACATCCGCCCCCGCCCGGGAGCGTACAATAAACGCCGAGCGGACGGAGCAGCCTTTACGGCGCGAGCGGCAACAGCGGCGAGGCGTTCTCGCTGCCGGTACGGGCGGCCCCAGGCCAACGTCGCGCTTTCCGGCCGGGATGCGTCGCCCGACGCCTTGCTCAGGTAGGTTCGGTCGTTCGTGAGCATCACTTGGAGGACTTGACCATGCGGCGTGTTTTTGTCCGATTCATCGCTCTCGCCGTGGTGCCGGCCGTTCTTCTCGGTTGGAGCCGCGGTGTCTTCAGCCAAGAGGCGACGCCCGCCGCCGAGCAGGCCAAAAACGTGATTTTGATGATCTCCGACGGGGCGGGCTACAACTCCTGGCTGGCGACCGAGTATTACCGCGGCCGGCACGGGAAGGAAATCTACCAGGGCGAAGGTTGGGTCCACGTCGCCTGCACCACATTCCCCTTGAATACCGGCAGCAAGCCCAAGAGGTCCGGTGCGCAGGACCCGGCCGTCGTATACAATCCCGCCAAGGCCTGGGACGAGGAGACGGGCTACCGCTATTTGAAGGCCACGGCGACGGACTCGGCCGCTGCGGGGACGGCCCTGGCCGCCGGCATCAAGACCTACAACAACGCCATCAATTGGACGGATCACGACCAACCGATGACGGGAAAGACCCTGCCCGAGATCGCCCACCGGCTGGGGAAATCGGCCGGCGTCGTCACCTCCGTGCAGTGGTCGCACGCCACTCCCGCCACGCTCGGCGGGGCGCACAACGTCAGCCGCAAC
>JAAZNR010000246.1 GCA_012798155.1 Thermogutta sp.
AGGCTTTGACCGGTATCACCGTTCTGGACGAGCCAAGCATGGTTCACGCCGCCGAGGCCGTGGCCCGATTCGGACCGCGTTACGTCCTGCTCAAGGGGCCGGATATCGCGGCCGACGCACCGGACCTGCTGTGGACCGAGGACCGTTACACCTTCTTGCGTGCCGAACGAATCCGGACGCGACAGACACACGGCTCCGGGTGCGCCTTTTCCGCGGCAATCGCGGCCGGCTTGGCGAGAGGCCTGCCCCTTCTTGACGCGGTGCGAGCCGCCAAGGACTTCGTTACCGAGGCGATTCGACGGGCGCCCGGCCTGGGCAGTGGACGCGGACCACTCAACCTCAATTGGAGGCCGAGTCGGTCATCTCGCCAATAAACGTCAAATACAGACAATAGGTGCAGGACGTGCAAACAGTTTTCAAAACGAGCTTTCACCCTTACGTGTCGTGACCGCTTAGGCAGAGGTCGGCGATGAGCGCAAATCTCTTCGAACGTCATTTGCTTGCCGGAATACTGATCGTCCTCGTCATGGCGGGCGTCATCCTCGTCGTCGTCAAACTACTGGGTTTCGGGCTGGGTCGTTTGCCCGGCGATATCGTGCTGCGTGGGCGTGGGTGGACGTTCTATTTCCCCGTCGCAACCTGTCTGCTCCTGAGCTTGCTCCTCACGGTCGTGATCAATTTCCTGGCTCGCTGGTGGCGATAATGCGGACGTACCAACCGCGCCGCCGGTTTTCCGCCCTAACGGAGCCGTTCCTTCAAGCTTGAAGTATGGAAGATATTCATTTTTCGAATTCGGGGTGCGGCCCTTTGCCCGGGCGGCAATTCCCACTGCGTGTCGCCATACTGTCGGCTCAACGGGACTGGGGCGGCGGGGAAGAGCAGGCGAAACTACTGGTGCGCGGGCTGGCTGAACGCGGACACGACGTCATACTCATGGCGCCCCGTCGTTCGCCGCTGGCACGAATAGCCCTGCCGGCCGGCATAACCAGGGATCCTTTCAGCTCGTGCAGGCCCGCCGCCGCATGGCAGATCCGCTCAGCCCTTCGACGCTTTCGGCCGCAAGTCCTTTATTGGAATGATCCCAAGGCCGCATTGCTGGGGACTGCGGCGAGCTTGGGTCTGAAGGCCGTCCGGGTCGCGACCAAACGCACGGTTTTCCCCCTGCGATCCGCGATCCTCTATCGGCGTTTCTGCGATGTCGTGATCTGCGCATCCGCGGCCGCTATCCGGGTTTGCCAAAATGCCGGCTTGCCGCCTGAACGCTTGCAACTGGTCCACGACGGCGTATCGCTCGAACGCATCAAGCAAGCGAATCCCCTTCGCGGCCTGCCGGCGCTGCGTGGTTTGCTGCCTCGCGCCGCGGATAGTCCCAACGCCGTCTATCTGATCACCGTGGGCAAGCTCACGCCTAGCAAGGGCCATTCCTTTTTGATCGAGGCATTCCGAAGCGTGGCCGCCGAAAGGGCGAACGCCTTTCTGGTCATCGTAGGCGACGGCGAGCTTCGGGAGTCCCTCGCGGCACGGATCACGGACGCGGGACTCGCCGATCGCGTCGCCTTGGCCGGCTTTCGAGAAGACGTGCCGGACCTCCTGGCCGCCGCCGACCTCTTCGTGTTTCCTTCCCTTGCGGAGGGGCTGGGGAGTTCCGTCATCGACGCCATGCTACTCGGCCTGCCGGTCGTCGCTTCCAACGTCGGCGGCATCCCGGAGATTCTTGCACCCCCGGGGATGAAGTCCGGCGAGGTCCTGGGGTGGCTGGTCCCGCCGGGCGACAGCTCATCCCTCGCCGCAGCAATGGCAGCCGCCCTCGACTTGCCGGAAGAACGGCGAAGCAGACTTGCCGCGATTGGCAAAAATGCCGCGGAACGCCACTTTGCCGCCGACCGCATGGTGGAACGGACGCTGAGCGTGTTTTACCAGCTACTCGGGCCGCGCAAGCCACAAGCATGAGCAGGCCGTAAACGGCGCCAAAGCCAAATTGCAGGGAAGTGGTTGCCGCTTGATCCGATGAAGCCCCGGATGTGCGGAAATCCCCGCTTGTGCGGAATGGGCGCACGTGGATTCGAACCACGGACCTCGTCCTTATCAGGGACGCGCTCTAACCAACTGAGCTATGCGCCCAATGTTTGCTCCGCAAGACGAAGAC
>JAAZNR010000247.1 GCA_012798155.1 Thermogutta sp.
ATCGCCGCGCCACGCCGGGCGGTTCCGGATTCCCCCCGGCTCCGATCCAAATTAGCGAGCCGACCGTGTAACGAACGGCGTCGATCCCGCCGGACAACCCCTCCATCCGACGAGGGTCTGCCATGCGGACGGGCATCACGGCATCGACCGCCGTTTCCCAATCGGGATATCCCAGTCGAACGGCGGCTATTCCCCGAGCCGACAAGAGAAACGCCAAGTTTCCCAGCGGCGTTTCCAATGCTCCCACGCCGAGCCAATCCGCACTCATGGGCCGCCCTTGTTGATCGGAAGGATATCATGCCACACCAATGACCGGGGCCATATAAACCTCGGTAGGGGATTTTGACAGATATCTCAGCTTCCCTTTATACTCTATCATTGTGAGGGGTAGGAGTTAAAGTTAACCCTTCGTGGGGGAAACGGGGCTTTCGGGCGTTGAATCCGCCGGGTAACCGGTGTTCGGTACTCGGGCGGTCACGCCGTTCACGGTTTCGCACGGGAGCATGGGAAGACACTCAGCGGCCATGGACACTTATAGCGCGTACTGCGATGATTACTACGTCAATTTGGTCATCAACACTTCGCTTTCCTTGCCTTCGAATCGAGAGACCCTGCTCACATTTTTCGAGCGGTTGCAAAAGGCCTATCCCGGCATGAGCAATTTCTTCGCGAAGGAAAAGGTAGAGTTGGCCCTGGAGGAGGATCGGAGCAGTCATACCTATCGCTGGTGCAGCCTGGAGGCCCGGCGCGTCTCGTCCGGCTTCCTCAACCCCGATTCGCTGGAAGACGCCTTCGCATTTCATCGCTTCATTCTCCAAACGGCGCCGTTTCATCTCTCTCTGAGCCGACTGGACTGCGAGGCCCTCGATCTCTTGTTCGGATTCGATTTCCAGTATCGAGGCAATCAAAACCAACTCGTCGCGGAGGCTTTGGGGGTTTCGCCGGCATTCGAGGCCCTGCGCGACCTACCCGGTGCGCAATTCACCCGATTCGAACCGAGTATCACTCTTGCCTTGGACGGGGATTGCCGCTTGCAATGCCGCGTCAACATTGAGACTCGCACCACGGATGAACAGATCCGAGCTAAGGACTACCCGGAGGAGAATCTGAGCGTGTATCTCACGGCCCGGCACTACGGCTGTTTGCCGGGCAAAGACGGCTTCGAGCAGACCTTCGAATTGCTGGCCAAGACGGCGCAAACGGCGGCCGAACAATACGTGATCCCCCATATCGTGCAGCCCTTGGCCAAAGCCATTTCCCTCCGCTGATGCGGCGTCCGGTTCGGACGGCCGAAGCGATCCTCGCCAAAAGGACTTTCCGCAATCATGGTCCGAGACATCGATGACCTTCGCCGATACATTCGCTCGATCCCCGATTTTCCCAAGCCGGGCATCGTGTTTCGCGATATTACGCCGCTTTTGGCGGAGCCGTCGGCCCTGCGATTCGCCGTCCAAAGGATGGCGGACGCTGTAAAGGACCGGAACGCCCAATTCCTCGCCGCCGCGGAAGCGCGGGGCTTTCTCTTTGCCGCGCCGTTAGCCCTGGAACTGAACGTGGGGCTGATCCCCATCCGCAAGCCCGGCAAGTTGCCCTCGGTTACCATTTCTCACAGCTACAGCCTGGAATACGGCACCGATACCTTGCAAATGCACCGCGATGATCTGCCTCGCGGCGCTCGCGTCGTCATCGTGGACGACCTGCTTGCCACCGGGGGGACCGTGGAGGCATGCTGTCGCCTCGTAGAAAAGGCGGGCGGGGAAGTCGTCGGTTGCGCCTTTCTCATTGAACTGGTCGATTTGAAAGGCGCGGAGAAACTGACAGCCTATCGGCCCGCCAGTCTGCTTCAATTTCACGGCGATTGAACTGCGACCGAGTCCCCATACAAGCCGCCGAGGGAACCTGCCGACGGCTGTGGAGCAAACGAGACTCATTCCGTGGGATGACTCATTCCCCGGGATAAGAGCGCCGCGTCAGCGATTGCAGTTGGGACTCGAAGAATTCCCGAAGGTACGATTCGGGATACAGGCAAAAGGCGAATTCCCGAGAGGATAAAATCGCCGCGTCTCGGGCGCGTTCCTCCGCCGCCGCGATCTCTTGCATCGAATGTTCCCGTTCCCTCGCCAAGAGTTCGCCCAGCTTACGATTGGCCTCCGTGATTGCGCGGTGGCGCTCGGCCGCATTGTTCGGCGTCTTGGGCGTTTGCACCCACCGTCGTTTCTCCGCAACGATCGCACTCACCCGTTCCCGCTCGGCATCGGAAAAGTCGTCCGGTCGGAGAAATCGCTCGGGGTGGTAGATCATTTGACGCATTTTTTGGCGCAACTCGCGAGGATCGGCGGGCGGCACCGACGCGAGGCGATCGGCCGCGACGGGCAGGCGAACCGTGGCCGAGGCAATCCCGAATTCAGGCGGCCTGAAACCGAAAAACTCATACATGACGGCATCGGTCACCTGGTCATACTTGGCCCCCCCGATGCCGTGAAAGAACATATCCCCCAAGACCATTCTGGCCCACATCGTGGTAATGAGGGCACGGCCGCGGATCTTGAACCCTTTGCGGCGGAGATCGCCCCACCAAGCCGCCGCCCCGGCGAAGTCGTCTTCCCGAAGGTACCCCAACGTCGAGACTCCGTCGGAGATCTGGATGCACCGGCCCGCCCGCCGAATCTGGATACGGCGCCGTTTCGGCTCGTCAGCGGACCAAATCCAAAACGGCGCTTCCCACCAATCGTCGTGCCGTTTCAAGTCCGGCATCGGTCGGGCGTCGGTACGAATGCGATGGATGCGGCGATATTGGGCCAGCACGCGATTATGAATACAGGAGAAGGTTTCGGCCCGGCTCCACAGGAACACTGCGAAGGCCGCAAAGCCGGGCAGATCGCAAACGACACTCTGCGGGACCTCCAACGTCCGCCAACCCCACTCGCCTTCCAGCATGTGCCTGGCCTGCGCCAGGGACCAGGGCAAGTGGCGATTTTCCGCGGCGCGGCTTCGCACCAGGGTCCAATAGTCGCGAACCATCGTCGCCGGCACGAGGGGAGCAATCAACTCGTGCACGCGATCAGCGAAGCCTTGAAAACACTCCCAGTCGCGAACGAATTGTTCCTCATAGGGGAGGCCGCTCGCGCTTCGATCCGGGAACACGGAAAGCACCACGGGGCGTCCATCCACGCCGGTCGGGACGCGAACGGCCGTGGTCTTGGGCGAATCTCCGTCGATCAAGATATTGATGCCCAGACCGCCGACCGACCGCGCCGCCGCCGCGAGAACGGCATTTTTGAACCACACGCCCGGATGAAACATCTCGGTTTGATGGCCGGCCAGGAGCAAGGGGGCGCGACCGCACGCCGCCTGTTCGCTGAGATGATCGGCCCAGCCGATGTCCGTGTACCTACCGGTCCAGGCCAACGCCGCGCGGACGAACTCGCCGCGAGCCTCCCGGAGCCATTCGCCGTCGAACGGCATCCCCGCGGCGGGCGCGGATTCGGCCTTGCCGGCGATATTGCGTTGAACCACGGCCGGGATCAAAACCGGCGGCGGATGGAGAAGCACCGTGCGATCGCCTTGCGGGGCACGCAACGGGCGATAGGCCAGGAACTCGGCGACATCGGACTGCGGCTTCATCACGGTTCGTCAAGACGGCCGGTTGTTAGGCGAATCTAAAGCACTCGAGGAACAGGCCTCTTCGGGCCGGCACATCCCCACCCTGCGCAGGCTCTTTTCCAAGACTTCGCGATAGACCGCCAATCGCACATCGGCGTTGTCCAGCGACCCGCCGAAGGATCGCTCTTCGTCGAGGTAGATGAGCGGTACCGGCAGCTCGACGATCCGCAGTCCATGGTAGACGGCTTGCACCCACAACTCGAGCGGCATGGCATAACCGTCGTCCGTCAACTCCAACTTGGTCAGGGCGGAAACGCGGTACGCTTTGAAGCCGCAAAAGGCGTCCGTCAATTGCAGACCCAGACGGCGGTTCAGCTCCCCCGTGATGACCTGATTGATCCTCCGGCGATCCGGCGGCGGTGTGCCGTCGCCCGAAAACCGCGCCAGGTAGCGACTCCCCGACACGATGTCCACGTCGCCGGAACAAGCCTGAACGAAGTCCGGGATTCTTTGCGGCTCGTGTTGGCCGTCGCAATCGAGCGTCACGAGAACGCCGTAACCATGCTCGATCGCGAAACGGAAAGCCGTTCGCAACGAGGCACCGTAGCCCCGATTGCGAGGGTGGCGGACTGTCACTACTTGAGGGTATTGCCGCAAGACCGCATCCGTACCGTCCCAGGACCCGTCGTCCACGGCGAGGACGTCGGAAGCGTACTTCAGGACCTCGCGCAGGACCCGCCCCACATGGCGGACCTCGTTGAAGACCGGAATTGCCGTCAGGAAGTTGCTCATGCCCGTATTATTATCAACAGGGCGGCCGTGAAAAAGTCGATGCGCAGGCGTGCCGCGTTTCCCGGCTCGCCGTAGAATGGTTCCATGACTTCCCCTGCTTGGACATCTTGCAAAACGGCTTTTTTCTAACTCGTCGGTTCGGCCGAGGGACGCCACGCATCCGGGAAAGAACGACCCAGGGCGAGCCGGCGGCGAAGCCGAACCGTTTCAAACCGCTTCAACCCGATAGGGGACAGCCATGCGCGTCGCCGTATTCAGCACCAAGACGTACGACAGGGATTTCTTTCGGGCGGCCAACGCCGCGTTCGGGCACGAACTGGTCTTTTTCGAGGCCCGACTGAATTCACAAACCGCAACTTTGGCTAAAGGCTTTCCGGCCGTTTGCGTTTTTGTGAACGACGATCTGGACGCGCGGGTTTTGTTGATGCTCGAGCGGGGAGGAACCCGGCTCGTCGCCCTCCGCTGCGCCGGTTTCAACAACGTCGATTTGCAAACCGCGGCACAACTGGAATTGACCGTCGCTCGTGTGCCGGCCTATTCTCCGCAGGCCGTGGCGGAGCACACCCTGGCCCTCATCCTGGCGGCGGCCAGACGCCTCCACAAGGCCTACAACCGGGTCCGCGAAGGCAATTTCTCCCTGGACGGTCTGCTGGGGATGGACATCGCGGGCAAGATCGCGGGGGTCATTGGTACGGGCAGAATCGGCCGCCTGGTGGCCAAGCGATTGCTCGCGTTCGAGTGCCGTGTACTGGCCTTCGACCTGGCGGCGGACGAGGAATTGGCGGCGTCCGGGGTCGAGTATCTTACCACCGACGAGATCTTTCGCCGGAGCGACATCATCACGCTCCACTGCCCCTTGGCTCCGGCTACGCGGCATCTCATCAACGAAGAATCCCTGGCCGGCATGAAACGCGGCGTCATGCTGGTGAACACCAGCCGGGGCGCGCTGGTCGATACTCGCGCCGTGACCCGGGCCTTGAAGTCGGGGAAGATCGGGGCCTTGGCCTTGGACGTCTACGAAGAAGAGGCCGACCTCTTCTTCGAGGACCTCTCCAATCAGGTCATCCAGGACGACGTCTTCATGCGGATGCTGACCTTTCCCAACGTCGTCATCACGGGCCATCAAGCGTTTTTCACTCATCAGGCGATGGAGCACATTTCGCGTCAGACGCTGGAGAACATCACACAGTTCGAGCGCGGCGAGACGCCCGTCGGCTCCATCAAGTGGGAAGACGTCCGCGCCACCGGCGCCGCTTGAACGTTCCCGCACGGTTATCCCGGCCTATCCACGATCGTCCTCACAACTCGCCGAATTCGTCCGTTTCCTGCCGCCCTTACCGCGGCGGCAAACAGGCCGCTCCCAAGGATTCGAACGTCTTGTATGTCAGAATGAATTCTTGATGACCGAGGCGCTCGGAGACGGTGCTCTTGCCGGCGGCGATTTCGAGCAGATAGTCGAAAATGCGGCGTCCCATCGCGGGCACGTCCGACTTGCCCAGCAGGATTTCCCCCGCGTTGATGTCCATATCGGACTTCAGCCGCCGAAACGTTTCGGGGTTGGCGCAGACCTTGATGACCGGCGCGACGGCCGAGCCGACAACCGACCCCCGTCCCGTCGTGAACAATACGGCGTGCGCGCCGCAGGCGATCATCTCCACGATCTCGGCGTTGTCGGCAATGTTGGGAAAACCGAAGCGGACCTCGCCGTCCGGCACCACATCCAGCAGATACAAACCCGGCCGCGGCGGGACATCCCCGGGCTTCAGCAGACCGGAGATCGGACGCGTGCCGCTTTTCAGATAGGCTCCCAACGACTTTTCCTCGATCGTGGTCAGACCGCCTTCGGCGTTGCCGGGCGCGAAGCTGGCGTGGCCCAGCGTGGCGTAATACGCGAAGGCCTTGCTCACCGCATCGACGAGGGCATTGCCTAATTCCGGGGTGATTGCGCGCCGCGACAATTCGGCCTCGCAGCCGAACAACTCGCCCGTCTCCTCGAAGATCGCGGTGCCGCCGGAGTCGACGAGGAGATCAAAAGCGTATCCGCAGGCCGGGTTGGCCGTCAGACCGCTAGTGGCATCCGACCCGCCGCAGATGGTGCCGATCGTCAAATCGGCCGCGGTCATGGGGCAGCGCGGCACCTCTTGCAGGGCGACCAATTGCCGTTTGACCCAGCTCCGTCCCAACCGGATCGTCTTTTCCGTGCCTCCCGCCTGCTGGATGACCAAGGTCTCTACCGGTCGTCCGGAAGCGGCAACCTCTTGGGCAAGACCTTCGGCATCGAAACTTTCGCAGCCCAGCGAGACCAATAATACGGCGCCGACGTTCGGGTGGGTGCAGACACCGCCCAGCACGCGCCGTGCGTAAGCGTTGGGGTAGCATCCCGGAAAACCGGCCAAATGCACGCCCGTCTTGCGATAAGGCAACCAGATTTCCCGTGCCACATGATGGGCGCATTCGACGAGGTAAACCACCAACACGAGATTGCGGATGCCCTTGCGGCCGTCCCGCCGCTGATATCCCTGCCACCCTCGCGCAAGATCGGCATTGGTGATCGGCGATCCATCCGTCATGGAGATATCCCTTGGTCCCGAAATAGAAACGACGTGCGAAACAAGTCTACCGGCTTGCGATCCACCGGCTCGCGGGCCGCCACATCCGCGGCACTACGCCCCCGCGGAAGCGTCCGCCGCATCCGGTGCGGAAACGGCCTGGGCTTCCTCCGTTGCCGGGGAGGGCGATTGGGCATGGCCGGCACTTTCGGTCGCCCCGGCAAGCGTCGGATCGGCGCCCCGCCGATCTCGCGTCGTGATGTACGCGCTTCGCATATTGTGCACGTGAACCCACTGGCCGGGTTCGATGTTCACGGTGGCAACCCCGATGGGGTGGCCATATTTGACCACCGCCTCGCCCTCGGCTATCGGTCGCACGGCGACCTTGTGCCCCATGCGCAGGTTCGAGGCTGCGGTCAAACGAACCCGGTCCAGTTTCAGGGTCGTGCCTTTGGCGATCG
>JAAZNR010000024.1 GCA_012798155.1 Thermogutta sp.
CACGTCCATTTCTTCGACCATCGCATGTTGCGGCTGGGCCAGGCCGTCACCGGAGCCCTCGGCCGGATGGGCCTGCTGCGGGGATTGGCCGGCACCGTCGAAAGCGCCCGCTCCGTCTACGATCTCTTGTACGGCATCCCGGCCGCCGATCACCTCCGCGGCGTGTACTGGCGGATGCGCCGGCCGCCCCAAGACTTGATCGCCGATTTGGGAAACGCGGGCGGGTTGTGGTTCTCGCCCGTCCTCCCCGCCACCGGCGAATACGCGCGGCTCCTCCTGGACACCCTCGAGCCGATCTTCGACAAGCACGGCTTCGAGCCGCTGATCACGATGACCTCGGTCACGGAACGGGCGCTGGTGGGCGTGGTCAGCGTCTTCTACGACGCGGAATCGCAGGCCGAGACCGAGGCCGCCGCCGCCTGCTACGAAGAGCTGTCCGCGGCCGCCTTTGCCAAGGGGTTCTGGCCCTACCGCACCGGCGTGCAAAAGTCGATCCGCTCGCCGATTCGCCTCTCCATCTCGGTGGACGGCTAGCGCTTCGTCAAGTTTCGATGTAGGGGCAGAGCGACTTCAGTTTCTTTCCGGCGTCCCCCGCTTAGATAGTCGAACGATGTGCTTTTTGTTCATGTCGAATCCTTCTGGAATCACCGGAAGGTTCGACGAGTTCCGGATTTCATGCCATCCCAATTCCCGAACCTGAGATAGCACTAGCGGCGGGACGCCTTCCGCCTCGCGCTGACGCCCGAGGTGCCGGACCGGCGTCCGGACGAAGCCGCGGGCATCGCGGTCGCTTTTCCCTTTTCAGCCCAGGTGTTAGAATCGCGGGTGGCGTGGACATCCGCCTTGCATGTCCGCTTGGCGGCGGGCCGGCCTCCAGTCGGCGGGCAGTGCCGGGCCGCTTGACCCGGCTTGCGGCCGTCGCTCGCATCGGCTTGACCAGGATTGCGGCAATGGGCGGCCAGCAGGTTCGGCCGGGATTGCGGCGATTTGACCCGGGACTGCGACGATCGGTCGCATCGGCTTGACCAGGACTGCGACGATCGGTCCCATGGAATTGACCAGGCTTGCGGCAATGGGGCCTGTCGGCGGCACAGATGGAAGTGCAAGCAGGGGGTGTATCGCGAGAAGGACGGCCGCTCAGAACGCTCGGCCGGAAACGAGGGCGACTCGGCACCCCTGCCCGGGAAGGACGGCGGCTCGGCGCTCTCGTTCGGGAAAGAGGGCGGTTCGGCAGCGTTGCCAGGGGCGGCATCACTCGCCCCGGCCGGCTTTAGCGCGCCTGTAGCTCAGGGGATAGAGCGGCGGTTTCCTAAACCGTAGGTCGCAGGTTCGAATCCTGCCAGGCGTACCTTTCCAAACGACCCGCAAACCACGCTACCCGGCGGTTAGGATCTTCCCGAGCCGCGACCGTCAGGGAGCGGCGTTTCTCCGCCGCGACGTAACGCCCGTTTCCGCAGCAGGTTGCGATTAGGCAGTCGTCTCTGCGCGTCTCTGCCGCCCGCGGCGCGCGACCCTGTGCTCAACGACGCGCGCAACGGATACCGATACCTGCCCCAAAGTCTCGGTGTCTCTCGCTGCGGCCGACCGGGGATTTAGAATCCGCCGCGCGAGACGCGGGGGGTAGGCTGCCCGACTGCGGGGTACTTCGAACTGTCGACCCGGCGTTTATGGTCTAGAGGACTCGCGCGCGTGTCTCCGGTTGGTCGCGCCGGCGGCGGAAACCCCGCTGAATTTTGACACTTGCGACGCAAACGGCATATATAAACGGCAGGTCATTCCATCAAGGAGCCTGTAGCAATGCCGGATCGATTGCCACTGGAACTGACGCCGAAGGAGCGGCTCGAGCAAGTGGCCGCCATCTTAGCCTGCGGTGTCCGCCGATGCGTGCGAAATTCGCGGACGGGCGCCGATCATATCCCCATTCGGCCGCGCGACGCCGCTCAGCCGGCGGTCGACCGTGGGCCGGAAAAACCGCCCGCATTCTCGCCCCGCGGCCTTGAGCTTTCGGAAAGCCCGAGGCTCACTGTGTCTTAAGCCCAATACCGTTTAAGTTTAAGTAATCATAACTACTGATTCGCCAAAGGTTTTCGTCAGGGGTGCTGGATGCCGGTGCTGGGGACGCTTCTTCAGCCATTTGGACATCTTGCGTTTGATCACGCGGGGGTTGATGCGGTTGCGACGCGGCTCAGTCCGTTCTTGGCCGAGTTCCCAAAGAAGCGAGTCGCACCATTGTTGGAAGGATCCAGGC
>JAAZNR010000248.1 GCA_012798155.1 Thermogutta sp.
CGAAATTGGCGAATCCACCGCAAGGCTTCAATCAAAACGTCGGCTTTTTCAACGGCTTGCTGCAATCCCGATATCTCCCCCTCATTGGAGCTACGATCACGATACTAACGGTACCATCAGCCTAACGCATGTAAAACTCGGACCTCCTCAAAAACTCAGGCATCGCGCCGAGCCGATCTCAAACCCTGCCGCACGGAACTTAACTCCGCCGGACGGGCCTAAACTCTGCCGGACGCGCCGAATCTTGTCGGCTCGTTGTCGGCGATCAACCCCCGCGTCGAACTTGCCATCTGGGCCGTCACAGCGGCTCGATCTCCGCCGCGCCGAGCCAAGGGCACTGGCTGAGCCTCAACGCTGGAGGCACTGGTTGAGCCTCAATGGCCGGCAAGCCCGCGCCCTGCTCGCGATCGGAAGACCGTCCCATCGGCCGGGGATGTGCTCCGGCTTCCTCGGCGGGTCACGTCCGATTCCTCGCCGGAAAGAAACTTTGATTTTCCGGCAAGGGAGTGAAGGTGTCAACGACCGGTAAAGACGAATGCCGTCAACCGCGGGATCCGTTGTTGCTTGGAGGCCTCGCCATGATTTTCAATGTGGTTCGACAGACTGAATCTCTCCACGGCCAGGTCATACAGCAGGACTTTGCCGGTGTGCTTCGCATCTGGGATTGCGAGGGCGGCGGATACCCCTCCGCTGACAAATCCGATCGACAACACTAGACACACCAATGCCAGCCGGGCATAATCGCAGTCTGCGGGCTTCGGGATCGCGGGGCAAGCCTTGGGGACGTGACCAACCGAGTTCTTCACGAAGACGGGAGGCAAAGGGCATTTTCGGATTGCCCTGGGGAAGCGGCGGATTCCGCCTCCGTGCTGAAAGAGGCAGATCGGTGGGGGATTGGCGAAGAGTATTCGCCCGGGGCGTCAGGCGGATTCTGGGATCCGTTCACGGGGACTGTCCCGATGCTTGCGGGGAAGCTTGCAAGGATGGGGCTGTCACCTTCGGGCGTGAATCGGCTGGGTACCTTTTTGGGCTTGGAAGGGGTTTGGCTTGGGACGCCGTAGGGACGGCTACGCGGAATGAAAGGATGGAAACGCAGAGAACGCAGAGACGGAGAGAACGCAGAGTTGCGGCTGCCGATCCCTCCTCCGCGCCCTCTGCGCCCTCTGCGTTTCAAAAACAGCCTCCGCGCCTTCGCGTTGCAATGACAGACCGCGGGCAGGGGCGTGAACGGCTACGGATTCTGAAATGGGGTCTTTCCAGGCAATGGGAGAAATCGAATGAACCAGTCCGGCTCCGTTCAACTGGGAATGGCTGAGGAAAACGGTCGGCCCTGGTACCGAATCTTGACCGGCTATCAATGGTTCGTGTTGATCGTCTGTACCCTCGGATGGGCTTTTGACACCTTTGATCAACAACTTTTCAACGTGGCAAGGCAGTCCGCCGTCAAGGACCTGCTGCCATCGCCCACGCCGGAGGCGATCAACCAAGCGGCGGGTTGGGCGACGGCCGTGATGCTCATCGGTTGGGCCACCGGCGGAATCATCTTTGGAATGATGGGCGACCGCTGGGGACGCGCGAAGACGATGATTCTCACGATCCTGCTTTATTCGTTGTTTACGGGCCTGTCCGCTTTTTCCGTCGGTCTCGCCGACTTCCTGCTCTACCGGTTCTTGGCGGGTCTCGGAATCGGGGGGGAGTTCGGTCTCGGTACCGCCATGGTGGCGGAGACGTTGCCGGATCGTGCTCGCCCGAAGGCCCTCGGGTTTCTTCAAGCCTTCTCGGCATTCGGGAATATCTCGGCCGGCTTGGTGGGAATGCTGTTCGCCTGGTTGATTCTTCAGGGAACCATTCAAAGCCAGCCCTGGCGTTGGATGTTCGCCGTGGGCATCGTCCCGGCACTTCTCGTTGTGATAATCATGTTTTGGCTCAAGGAGCCGGAAAAGTGGAAGCAGGCCGTCGCCGAGGGGAAGACCCGCAAACACAAAGCCGGCTCCATGGTGGAGTTATTCGGAGATCCCCGCTGGCGACATCGTGCCATCGTGGGTATTATCTTGGCATCCGCGGGCGTAATCGGCTTGTGGGGTATCGGGGTCTTCGGCGTCGATTTGGTCCAAAACATCTTCCACGCGCGAATCACGCAGGAATACCGCCGGAAGGGAGAAGCGGAGCAGGATCGGCTGCTGGCACTTCAACTTTTCCGCAACCCCGAGGCGTTGGAGACCTTCGCCGAGTCGGGAATTCAGCCGCGGAGTCTGCTCACCGCCGATCCCAAGGACCGTGATGTTCCTCTGCTGGTCGCCGCGGCCTTGACGCTTCACGCCGCGGGGCGGCCCGTCACCCCCGAAGCAGCTTTGGACTTGCTCGACAAGGGTCAGACCGCCGACGGCACCCCCTTGGCTCAGTTGGACGGCAAACGCACGGGGCAGACGGACGAGGAGCGAAAACGACGCGAGGATTTGCTGAAGCAACAAGGCCAAGACGCCGGCCCCACCCTTCAGGAACACATCGATCGGATTCGCGAGCGGAACAAGCAGATCGACGGATATGTGGCACGCTGGGGGAGCATGCAGCTCTTGCTTTTCAATATCGGCGCCTTTTTCGGCATTTACGCCTTCAGCATGGCGGCGGGAAGTATCGGCCGGCGCGCGGCGTTCGCCATTTTCTTCGTCGCGGCGCTGGCGGCCACCGTCGTCTTTTTCCTGTTCGTCCGGGAGTCGTACCACGTGTTGTGCTTGGCTCCGTTGATGGGTTTCTGCCAACTCTCCGTGTTCGGCGGCTACGCGATCTACTTCCCGGAGCTGTTTCCAACCCGTTTGCGCAGCACCGGAACCAGCATGTGCTATAACATCGGGCGGTACGTTTCGGCGGCCGGGCCGGCCATGCTCGGAGTCCTCAGCGGCGTCGTTTTCGCCGGCTTCGAGGAGCCGATTCGTTGGGCCGGCGTGACGATGTGCGCTTTCTATGTCATTGGCCTGCTGATCCTGCCTTTCGCTCCGGAGACCAAAGATCAGCCCTTGCCGGAGTGAAGTCGGAATCAGCCCTTGCCGGAGTGAAGCCGGCGCCGCCGCCTATTCGGGTCAGGTACGCCTCTCTTCAACCGGATGGATGGGACGTCGCATGATTTGCTACCTTGGAGATGACGACTTGAACGGAGCGGCCGGTTATTTGGCCGCGGTGCTGGGTCATGCCCGTCTGGAATACCATCACATTCCAAGCCGGCGCAAGGCGCCCGATGATTTGGCGGCACGAGGGTTTCGAGCCTATATCCTCAGCGATTATCCGGCCGCGGGTTTCTCGTCGCTCCAGTTAACCCGGCTTGCCGAGGCGGCGGCCCAAGGGGCGGGCTTGCTGATGATCGGAGGCTGGGAGAGTTTCTTCGGACGCACCGGGGAGTACCGCGGAACCCCCTTGGAGCAAGTCCTTCCGGTCTATTTGACGCAGTATGATGATCGCGTGAATTGTCCCCAAGGCTGCGTCCTGCGGCAGATTCGACGCCATCCTATTTTGGACGGCCTTCCCTGGGAGTTGCCGCCCGTGGTCGCCGGCTACAATCGTTTGGCCGCCAAGCCGGAAGCGCGGACGTTGCTGGTGGGCACCCGCCTTCGCATCGAAGACAAAGTCCGCGAACTGGAATTCTCGGAGGTCGAAGTCGCGCCCGTGCTGGTCGTCGGCAAGTACGGTCAGGGGCGGACTGCCGCGTTGGCATGCGACGTCGCCCCGCATTGGGTGGGCGGCATGGTTGATTGGGGGCAGGGGCGAATCGTCCAGCATCTTCCGCACGGCGGTTTCGTCGAAATGGGACCGGCCTACGCCGAATTCCTGTACCGCCTCGTGGCGTGGATCGCGGGGTGCGCCGACTGGCCTGATTGGTACGACGATGACGTGGTCACTGTCGGCCGTACGGATTCCGCCGACGCGGATGCCGCCGATACCGGAACGGAATCCGCTCGTTCGCTCTAGCTCCGTGAAAGCCGCGTCCGTGAAGTCCCGGAGGCTTTCCTGCCCGAGGCTTTCCTGAGAAAGCCTCACGGAGATGCCACGACGAGCGAGGCAACCTGACCTGTCGGCGAGTGATTGAGGACTACGGCCGTGGGCGGCAAGCCGGTGAGGGGGCGGCCGTGGACCACGCGGATAGGGCATTTGGGGTCCGGGCGGCTGTAATTCAGCGTCGGCGGGACGAATCCGTACCGTATCGCCAAAAGACTGACTGCCAGCTCGACGACTCCCGCCCCCGCGGCCAGATTCCCAAAGTAGCTCTTGGGAGCCGTAACCGGGACATCGCCCAACGTGCGGTAAATCGCCAGGGCCTCGACTTCGTCGTCCGCCACGGTACCCATGCCATGTGCATTCACGTGGCCGACGTCGTGAATCGAGAGGTCGGCGGCTTCCATCGCCAAACGGATAGCGCGGGCGACGGCCTCGGCCAAAAGGTTTGTGCCGTTCCCCTCGGTTCCCACGGGGCGAGACGTGTTCGCGAACCCCTTGATCTCCGCGTAAATGGCGGCGCCCCGGGCTTCGGCGTGGCGTTTACGCTCCAGGACGATCGCCCCCGCTCCTTCGCCGTGCACCATGCCGTCCCGGTCGGCGTCGAAGGGGCGGCACGCGGCGGCCGGATCATCCGTGCGCCTGGATAGGGGATAAGCTTTGGACCGTGCCCAAAAAGCCGGGTGGATACGGCTGCCCGTTCCGCCGCAGATCATCGCATCGGCTTGCCCGCGCTCAATCACTCGAACCGCCTCCGCGACGGCGCAGAGGCCGGAAACCTCACCCAAGGTCAGGGTGTTGTTGGGGCCGCGTGCATCCAAGGCGATCCCGATGTGGCAGGCGGGCATATTGGGCAGGTACTTGAGCAGCCACAGGGGATAGAGGTCGGACATCGCCCGGCATCCCCACCGTTCAAACTCGAACCTTCCGCCGACGAGGCAGCCTCGCACTGTGGGGGCGATCTCGTTCAATTCGCAGGGGATCAAATCGGTCCCGAAGACGATCCCCAGACGCTCCGGTTCGATGCCCGAGTCGAGGACGCAGGCCTCTTGAACCGCCAGATCGGCGGCCGCGAAAGCCATTTGGATATCGCGGCTCATGACTTTCAGGGCTTTACGGGGTCGCACGCGATCCTTGACGTCGAAATCCCCAATGTAACCCCCTATCGGCGGAGGGGAGTCCAGTCCGCGCAAAAACGGAATCGTTCGCACTCCCGACCGGCCTTCCAGCAGGCTTTGCCGGAAGGCTTGGCAACCTATCCCTATCGGACTGACTACGCCCAGTCCGGTGATGACGACTTGATCGTTAGCGTGCATTGAGGCTCGGGTAATGCCCGAATCGATGTCTCGACGTCATATCACATGAGACCGCAACGGCGAGGTGCCGCCGAAAAGAACGAAGGAACAACCCCACCGCGATCGACTCGGAGGGCCGCCAATCCAATCGCTTTTAAGCATTTGATGGTACCCGACGCCCCGGCATGCGGCAAGGGATATTGCGTGCCTTGGAGCCGTTTGCGCTGTAGCCATCGGACCACAAGATGCCGCATTCAGCCGCCGATGCGACCACCACCGGCAGCGATTCAGAGGTCGGATCGCAATCGGCTCCGCGCCCCGTGGCAGGCTGGGAATCTCGCCCCGGCCGATCCGCGCAGGGCCGTGGCACGAACGAACGATGGGCGGGCGCGATCCTGTCCGTCTTCAAACGCGAAGCGAGTCCGGCAGGATCGGCGCGGCGTCAGGTTCCGAGACGTAAACGCAGTCCGGCTCGGCCGCCAGGTAGTCGCCCGTTACCGCGTAGGCCCGCGACCGGCTGCCCCCGCAAACGTAGCGATAATTGCACTTCCCGCACTTTCCACGGAATCGGTCCGGTTGCCGGAGGGCCAAGAAGACCGGATGCCGTTGGTAGACGTCGACGATCGAGACTCGCGGAAAGAGGCCGCAGAAAACAGGCAGGAATCCGGCGGGGAAAATCTCGCCGATGTGGCTGACGAACATGATCCCCCTTCCGTCGCCTACCCCGACCAGCGAACGCATTCTCCGTCGCTCGAGCGGCATCTTGCCCTGCTCCATTTGCCGGAGGACAAAGCGCCGATAATGCGGCGCCTCCGTCGTCTTGATGGCAAAGGGGCGCGAAAGCGATTGTTGCCAAAGCCGCGCGAAAACCTCTTCGTACTCCTCCGGCGAAATCCGCTCCTCCGTTTGCCCCCTGCCCACCGGTACGAGGAAAAACACGGACCACATCGCGATTCCCTGCTTGGCCAACATTTCGGCCAGGGCGTCGATCTGAGCGTAATTGCGGCGCGTGATGGTGGTATTGACTTGGACGTAGAAGCCGAGTTGCCGGGCGGATTCGAGGATTTCGACCGTCCGAGCAAAACTCCCATCCCAGCCGCGAAAGGCATCGTGCGTCGTCGCGTCGGCGCCGTCGAGACTGACGCCGAGCGCAGTCACGCCGGCGTCTTTGGCGCGGCGCAGGGCATCCCACGTAGCGAGCGGCGTCGCGGACGGCGTGAGGGCCGTGTTCAGTCCTAGGCCCACCGCGGCTTCCAGCAAGTGCCAGATGTCTTTGCGCTTCAAAGGGTCGCCGCCGGTGAAAACGACGTTCGGCTTGCGGGGAAACTCCGTCGCCTGCTTTAGCAGAGAGATCGCCTTTTCCGTGCCGAGTTCCTGGGGGTGGCTTTCGGGCTGAGCGGACGCTCGACAATGCTTGCATACCAGATCGCAGGCTTGGGTCACCTCAAAGTACAGCATCAGCGGGCTGCAGGACAAATCTTCCCAGCGGTAGCCCAGGAAGTGCGCAGCGGGGTTCCTTGAGTCGGTCATGGCGCATAACATTTTAGGGAAGGCGGACGATGACGGGCGCCGCGGTCGCTTGCGCCGCTATCGCCATTGGGAACCGTTCACGGGAAGCGCCCCGGTTCTCGCATGGAAACGCAGAGAACGGAGAAAACGGAGAAAACGCAGAGAACGCAGAGTTGCGGCCGGCCATTTCTCCTCCGCGCCCTCTGCGCTTCAAAGACCGCTTCTCCGACTCTGCGTTTCAAAAACAGACCGGGCACGTCCGTGAACGGCTACCGTCATTGTTGCGCAGTTCCGCCGCAGGGCAAGGGTAACAAGCAACGAATCGTTGCGGAGCGAGCGCCTTTCCAGACCCGGCCTAGGAAAAGCCCCCTCCGGCCGACAAACAAAAGCCGCCAAAGGAAAAGCCGCCGATGGGGAAGAAAAAATGCCAGCCAGCGTCGAGCAGGCGGCACTCGCTTCCGAGCATCGACTTTCGGCCGACGCGGGACAGGGGGTTCGAAGCTGAGAACCACGAAGAAGCCAGTCTCGGCTATCGCAGGCCGCCTCCCTTAATTATACTCTGCAGGACAAGAAGCTGGGCAAACTGGGGTACCCAGCTTTGTAAGTCTGCGTAAGATCGGTAAGCCGGTTTCGGAGATCCTGCGCAGTAAAATTAAGCCCTCAACCACGCCGTTCAACGCGCTGCGCTTTAGCTTGGAAATCAGGCCGAAGTCTGGGGACTCTCAGTCTCCACGCCGTCTGAGGAGCCGAGAACAGGGGCAGTCGCCTCTTGCGATGTGAATTCCGGCTTGACGGAAGGGGCTCGGCGTTTTTTCTTCGGCCGGTCGTTGTTCCCGACCAGGGCCAGGATGGCGCGAATCCCCGCATCGCCGACGCGCGGCTTGGCGAGACGGACAATCCGCGTATATCCGCCCGGTCGATCGGTAAAACGAGGCGCGATCC
>JAAZNR010000249.1 GCA_012798155.1 Thermogutta sp.
CGCTGGAAGCAAGGATCGTCGATATGAAAGCGAAAGCCGGTATCACGTTGTTGGCGATGGTCGCCTTGAGCCTGGCTGCGACGGCGGCTTGGGGAAGAGAGAACACGTTCTTCGGCGTCCGGGCACAGCGCCGCGCCGCGTGCGCGCCCTGGCACATGGGCTACGCCGCCGCCGCCTGGGGATCGCCCATCGCCGTGGTGGTGCCTCCCACCGCCGAGTTCCAGACGCACTGGGGCTGGGGGGTGGGCAATACGCGGGTCGATACCATTGACCACCAATTCAGCCGCAATTGGCCCGGCCCGGCCCAAGGCGGACGCCCCGTCTTCCGCGGCGCGCCGTCCTGGCCCAGCGACACCGACCAATTCGGCTACTATTATATACGCGGTCCGTGGTGAGTACGAAGCGGCCGCCGGCGCCGGCCGGCAACGTTATTTCGCAATTTGACGTGAGCAGCCGGCGGTGGAAGCGCTGCAATGTCATCACGAGCCGCCGGCGTAAGCCGGTGGTGGTGGCGCCGCGAGAACGTCCCGATCGTGGGTCGCGCTCCACCTCGGGCTGACGCCCGAGGCTCACGCTCTCGCGTTGCGCGTTACGTTTTCGTTCTCCACGAGTCCCATGAGCCGCGGGTGCGACCGGTCCCGACGCGAAAGGCCTCACCCCCGGGGGTACTGCCGGCAGTATTCGTACAGCGCCATGGCGGCGGCCGTGGCCGCGTTGTGCGCGTGCGGCAGGCCGTAAACGGGAATCTCCACCACGGCGTCCAGCAGCCGCAAAACCTCTTCCTCGATCCCCAGGCGTTCGTGGCCGATCACCAGCACGCACCGCCGCGGGAAGGCGAACTCCCAGATGCACCGCGAATCGGACGTCTGTTCCAGTCCGATCAGCGGATAGCCCTCCGCCTTGAGCCGCTTGAGCACCGGCGGGAGCGTGCGGTGGAGTTCGATCGCCAAGTCAGGGCCGGTGTCGCGGGCGATTTCCGGTAGGATGCGGGCATGGCCACAGCAGATCAGCCGCCGCAGCCCGCAGCAACCCGCCGCCCGAACGATCCGCGACAGATTGACGTTGCTCTTCATGGGCGGGCAAGCGAGGATCAATTCCCGCGGGCGATCCAGCGGAAACGGCTCGCGATGCCGCTCTTGCACGAACTCGCTCATCGGCGGCGAATTTCCCTCCCTGCGTCTCTCCGGGCGAAAGGGCCGGGCCGACTCCCCGTTCGCTTCACAGGGAGCGGAGGAATTCGCACAGATCGTGCAGCTCCTGGTCGGTCAGTTTATCGACTTCGCCCGCCACGTCGCCGTGCCCGCCCTCGCGGAAGACCTCCTCCAGCGTCAGGTAGTGGCCGTCGTGCATGTAGGGGGCGGTCCGCCATATCTCGATCAGCGACGGCGTGTCGAACTCCGTGACGCGGTCGAACTTGCCCTTGGAGTTCACGTCGTGTTTGCGGAGATCGGTGTACAAAGGCTCGGGATGGCACTGCCCGCAATTCAGCCGGGAAGAGAAAAACAGCTCGCGCCCCCGCTCCGCCGCCTCGCTCGGTCGGCCGTTCACCAGGTGGGGACTGGGGATCGGGCGGAGCGACTTGAGATAGCTGTCGATGGCCACGGCGTCCTCCTCGGGTCGGACCGCGAATTGAATGTGGCGGATGCCGGATCGCACGGCGGCCTCGGCGTCGGGGCGGACCCCTTCCCACATCGAGGGCGGCGTTTGATGCGCCAACAGCATGCTCTTGTTGTTCTTCGGCGTGCCGATGCCGTCGTTCAGCAGGTCCCAATTCAGGCCGTCCACCCGCGCGTCGGGGTGGCACGAGGCGCAGCTCTGCCAATGCTGGAAGCACAACGCGGCGTCGTGGAAGAACATTTCGCCGCGGCGCTCCGGGGTCAGCTCGGGCTTGGGTCCCAGATGGAGGTAACTGGTGCGGCGATACTTCGAGGCCGCCGGATCGATCACCGCCAGCATGTTGCCGAAATAGACCGCCGTGTAGATCTTGCCGTCCACCACGCACAGGCCCCGCGGTCCCTTGGGAACCTCGTCGATGGGCCGCTCCAGGTAGTCGTACGGGCCGGTGCCGTAGATCGGAAAGCGCTGCTTGATGCCGACTAGGAAGGAGAGGTCGTTGGGCACGTCGCCGGCGGTGAGCGAGGTCTGCGAGCCGTCGTAACTGACGCCGGCGGGCGGTTCCTTGGGCAGGGCCTCCAGCTTATCCAAAAGCGGCTGCCATTCCACCATCGTGACCTCGTCGCCGGCGGCGTGGGAGACGTACACGCGGCCGTCGCCCGGGCAAGCCGCCCGCCACGGCAGGGCCGCCCCCAAGTCGATGTCGTCCAGCAGCACCGTATTGACCCAAGCGCGGCGCTCCACATCCACGATGGACAGGGCGTTGGTGTTCATCCAGCCGCGCTCCAATTGGGTGGTGGGCATCTGGTATCGGGCCAGGATGTGGACGGCGACCAAGTGCTTGCCGTCCGGCGTGATCTTCAGATCGTGCAGGCCGGTGGTGCCGTTGGGCAGGCGGATGCGGCCGCCCTCCAGCGTCGCGGCGTCGAACCACGAGATTTCCGCCGCCACGTCGAATTCGTCGGCCCGATCCAGCGGCAGGTAGTTGGCGACGAAGAGCGTCTTGCCGTCCGGCGTGACGGCCGTGGCGATCGGCTCGCGGATGACCCCCGCTGTCCCGGTAATCTTGCCCGAAGCGAGATCCACCACGGCCACGCGGTCGAGGAAGCGATTGCAGACGTACAGCTTGGTCTCATCGGGCGACAGGCTGGGGCCGCAGGGGAAATGCCCCAGCGAGATTCTGGCCGTTTCGTTGCCGGAGGCGGCATCGAGGATGACGGCCGCGCCGTCCGTAATGCCCGCCGTCACGTAGAGCTTGCTCCCGTCGCGGCTGACTATCAGGCCGGAGGGGTCGGCCGGTACCGGGATCCAGCGTGCCGCCTCGCCTTTGGCGCGGTCCACCACGGCGATCTTGGCTGCGTCCCGGCACAGGACGTACAGCGTGCCGCCGTCGGGAGAGGGGACGATTTCGGTCGGGCCGAGGAACTCTTGGGCAAGACAGCGGTCTGCCGATCCGGCAAGCTCCGGCGGATCCGCTGCCGTCCCTAGCAGCGCGGCAGCGGCCGCGACCACGAAGCGTTCGAGATACAAGCTGCGATTTCCCCGAAGCCGGGGACGAGGCCGAGGCATGGCGGCTCTCCCGTGTTGAGGCACTTCCAGGCAGGACGTTCGCTGCCAGTATAAATGGGGAGGTGCTGCGTGTCGAGAAGCCGGTGCCGTGGCGAGATGCCCGCCGCAGACGAGCCGCCGGCGTAAGCCGGCGGGCGGAAGCACTGCGAAGCGGTCCGGCTGGGGGCTTCGCTCCGCTACGACCCCAGCCACCCAACTACGATGCCGGCTACCCGGCCGTCATTGCGCCAACATGGGAGCCGCCGGCGTAAACCGGTGGTGGAAGCACTGCGAAGCGGTCCTGCTGGGGGCTGCGCTCCGCTACGACCCCAGCCACCCCGCCGCCCTCCACGCTTGCGCGGCGTGCCCCAGGGCGGGTCACCGTTCATTCGCCCACGTCCCGCAGTTCGGCCTGCGTCACCTGGTACGGCACGAGGACGGTGGCGAAGAAGATGCGTCGCGCGCTGCCGACGCCGATCTCCCGAGGCAACGAGAGCCGGCCCAAATCCCCCCGGAATTCGATCACGGGGACGCCGTTGGTCAGCACCGTGATCGAGT
The DNA here is from genome assembly GCA_012798155.1 of Thermogutta sp. Classification (GTDB taxonomy): domain Bacteria; phylum Planctomycetota; class Planctomycetia; order Pirellulales; family Thermoguttaceae; genus Thermogutta. Next base: position 3,721 of record JAAZNR010000249.1, read on the forward strand.
CCGGGCGAACCTGGCAGACGGCGGAGTTGGGCTGCGACGCCCGGAATACCTGCCCGCGACGGAGGGTAGGGTTGGCGGGGTCCGGGCCTTTGCCGTCATAGTTGGCCAAGAAGACGTATTGCACGTTCTCCGTGGTCTGAAGCCAGTCCAGAACGGCCACGGCGGAAGAACGGCCGAGCGGCAGCCCGATCATGAAAGCCCCTTGCCCGGCCACCGGCGGCGGATTCTTCCGCCCCTGCGGCGGCGCGGGCAGCGGCAGCGGTTGCAGGCCCAACACAAGGTCGTATTCCTCCGGCGGCAAGACCTGGAAGACGATCTTGGTGAGCGGCTGGGGAGCGGAGACGAGGACCCCCCTGCCCGCTTGCCACGTCCCCATGTGGAGCGCCTTTCGCGACGTCGCGGCGGCGATCAGATCGACCGCCCGTCCGCTTTCCGCCAGCCGTTGGCGGACGCGGGCCAGTTGCTCTCCGGATTGAAACTTCTCCGTCTTGAGGTACCAGTAGCCGGCCCGGCGGCGGACGGCCGCCTTGTCGGCATCCTCCAGCGACTCGGCATAAGCCCACCAATCATCGGCGACGCGCAACTGGGCGGGGGGAGAAGTCGGCCCAGCCAGGTCGTTTTCCGCGGCCGACCGCAAGACGGCGTGCCCCGCCTTCGCCAGGTAGGGCAAGCCGGCCTTCCAATCCTGCTTGACCAGGCAGTAGAACCGCCCCACGGCCTCGTTGGCGGCCGGATCGTCGCCCTTGGTCCGCACCGCGGCCAGGGCCCCTTGGATCGCCTGGTAGGCCGTCGCCAGCGATTGGGCCTTCTCGCTCGCCTCCTTGAAGGCCTCGCGGAGCACCAGGTCCCTGGCGTCTTGCGCGATGCCCTCTCCGATCTCGGCCAGCGACTTGGCGGCCTCGTAGCGATCCTCGCGAATCGCCGAGCGAACCAGGCTTTGCAGTACGGTCAAGGCCGGTTCCCGCGCGATCACCAGTTTGCCTTTGCGAATCTCGCCGAGCGTCTCGACGTGGACCTCCCAGACGTCGCGATGGAACTCGGCCGCGATGGTCTCGCCGATTTGCACGGCCAGGAACGGATCCCCCGCCTTGACGGCCAGATCCCGGGCCTCCGTCCGCAAAACGTAGCGGAGCGCGGGATGGCTCTCTTGGTCGGCCTCCTTCATCAAGGTCCGCGCCAGCAGGGATCGCGTCTCCGGCCGATCAGCGTCCGCCAACTCCTTGCGGTACTTCTCCTGAAGGGAGTTTTTCGCCCAGGCTTGATCGGCGGAGGAGGGGACCGGGCGGCGGGCGTCCGCAGCGACGGCCGGTGTTTCGGAGGGCGGCGGCTGAGGACCGGCCGACCCGGCCAATTCCTCGGCCGAAAGCTCGGCCGGCTCCCCGTTCAGACTGTAACGGCCCAACGTCGGCAGGCCCTGGCAGGCCTTCAGCAATTCGGCGTCATAACCGACCGTGATCTCCGGCCCGACCATTCCCCGCAGGGGGCCTACCGTAAAACGGTTCTCCGCGCCCAAATCGGTTCCTTTGAGCGTCCACGCGATGCGGTGATCCCCCGGTTTGACGCCCAGCACGGCCTTGGGGGGCCCTCCCCCGCCGAAAACGCGAAGCGGCAGAGGCCTCCCCTCGAAGGACAGTTCCGCGCCGCCGGAATCGACGAGCGGGGACGTGACGGCCAGTTCCACGCCGACGAAGGGGGGCAGATTCTGTCCGCCGACGCGAAGGATGCCCTCCAAGCGAACTTCCAGGTCAGCCTTTTCCAAACCGTAGCGCGTGAGGAGTCGGTCGATCGCGGCCTGGCCGAACGCATCCCCAGGCATATATCGCACCAGGACCCCCAGGTCCTCGCCGGCCACGCTGATCCGCCCCAACATGCCGGGGAGGAGTTCCGCGGCGGGCGATTCGGCCGTCGTCTGGGGACCGGCCGCGGACGCAACTCCGCCGGGTGCGGTCCCCGGATTGGCGGCGGGGACGGCGGAGGGCGGAGGCGGGCCGGCCCGCGGTATCCCCCCGCTGCTCCCCGAGTTCGCCGAACCCGAAGGACCGACCGCCGCGTCACCCGCCCCCGGCTTGCTCGGCTCGGACCGGCTCGGAATCACGCCCGCACCGGGCGCCGGCACGTCGCCTCGGGCCAAATCGTCACCGGCAAGGCGCTCGCCCCGCGCGGCGTCTCCACGCTCGGCCGGGGGTCGCGGCCTGGAGTCCCAGACCACGTACAATCCGGCCCCAATAAGAATCAGCACGGCCGCGCCGGCCGCCGCGGCCGGATGGTTCCACAGGTACGACAGGAGATTCCGGGAACGCCGGGAAGGGACGCCGGTCGAGCGTCGCGTTTCCGCCCCCAGCGGAGGGCTTGCGATCCAAGTGCCCGGTCCGGAGTCATCACTGCCTTCCAGCGGCGAGGGCGTGCTCCGTAAGGGAGCCGCGGCGGCGTTGCTCGACGATGCCGCGGCCTTGCCCGCCTTGAGGTGCCGCAAGACCTCGTCGTAGGTCCCCCGCGCGGCCGGATTCAACAGCGTCGCCCGGGCTTGCGCTATCTCCCGCAAGAGCCGCTGGGCCGTTTCGCGGTGCGGTCCGGTTTCCATCTGCCGCAAGAAAGCCGTTTGCCGCTCGGCGGCCTGCTCGATCACGTCCGGATCGTGTTCGAAGAGCGGGATACCCAGCAAGCGGTAGTGGTCGGGCGGTTGCTCGCCGGGGGGGATTCCCAGCCAAATATGGTAGGCGTCGAACGGCTGCGTCATCCGACTTCTCCTTCGCGCGCGTGCGCGAGGCGCAGGCGCCGGCACGCTCGGCCCACGACCTGCCGAAAAAGGCTGCCCCTCAGCGGATGGTGCACCCCGAAGCCGCGCCCCGAAAGCTCTGGTAACCGTTCACCGGGTTCTTGCCCACGTCATGGCCGCTGGGTCATGGCCGCTGGAACCCCACAACGGAAGGCCCGCCCGCTGCGGACAGGCCGACAACCGTGATCTTGACCGGGAAAATGCGGC
>JAAZNR010000250.1 GCA_012798155.1 Thermogutta sp.
ATTGGATGCGCCCAAAGCGGCGGATTGACCGCGTAGAAAACTGCCGCCGCTACCGCCATGACGATCCCGACGGGAAGGCAGGCGCGCCGGCCGAAAATCAAGGTCAGGGAAATGAGAACGGGAATAGCGGCGAGAAATCCGCTGGCCTTGCAGGCCATGGTCAGCCCCAACGCCGTGCCGCAGAGCACAAGCCGAACCATGGGGACGCGACGAGATACGGAGAGCGTGGATCGATCCTCCGGCAAAACCGCCCAGGTGAGCAGCCAGCACGCCGTGAGAGGGCCGTCGAACGAGGCGAAGTGGGCATGGGCGAAGAGTCGCGGTTGCAGCAGAATCCCCAGCCCGGCAGCCGCGGCGGCGAGCGGCCCCCAGTGTCGGGCTACCTTGGCGGCGGCGACGCCGCAGGCAAGCGCGAACAGCAGCATGGGGCCGAAGCGATAGCGAGTTAAGGGATCGAGAAAGCTCGGGGCGAGTTCCCGCCCGAGTGCTATGACGAGTCCGTAAAAGGCCGGGTGTCCTTCTCGTGTCGTGGTGAAGGGCCAGCCCCGGCGAAGACCCTCCTCCGTCAACGGCGGCGGAAGACGTTCCGGGGACGCGAAGGCCGAAAACCAACCGCGAACGGCATCGGCACGGTCTAGAGCGTCGCCTTCATCCCAGACCATGGGAAGCAGCGGCGAGGTCGTGACCAACGCCAATGCAGTTAGTGCGGCGAGAATGAACCCCGTCACGCCGGCGGTGCTACCGTCGGGGCGAGCGAGGCGGAATCGTCGGGAAGAACTGGCGAACAAGGAACCCGTCGGCATCCCCTGAGTATAGCGCGCCGGTGGGATCGCCGCCTCGTTCCCGAGCAAGCGGCGGCGGGGCGTGTCTCGGCCGGCGGATACTATTCGACGGTCACGGCGGTCAGCTCCTCTTGAACGGCCTCCACGTGGTCGGGCCGAATCTTGTCCAGCTTCTCGGCGAAGCCGATAAAGAGGGCCAGGTCGCAGAGGCGATTGATGCGCCGTGGAATGCCCCCCGAAAGATCGTGAATCAGGGTTTCGGCATCCTCGGTGAATACTTCGCGGGCGGACCCCGCCGCGGTCAAGCGGTGGCGAATGTATTGCCGGGTCTCGTCCGGGCCGAATGGTTTCAGTCGGCAGCGGAGGGTAAATCGCTCCTCCAGGTGCGGCAGGCCGCGCAGTACCGGCAGAATCTCGGGTTGGGCCGATATGACGAAGCTCCAGGCGGATTCTTCGGCGGGCGGGAGATTCATGATGGTCCGCAAGGTCTCCCAAAATCGCCCGGAAGTCCAAAGTTGTGCCTCTTCAAGAATCACCACCGCCCGCTCGCCGCGTTGCCATACCTCGCGGAGACCGCTTTGCAGGGCTTGCAACAGGACCGGAGTGGATGGCGAGCCGCCGTCGTGCGAAACCCAGCCCCCCTCGGATGCGATGTAAAGCGGGAGTTCCCCGGGTGCCAGAAAGGGATACGCCAGGTGGATGACGGGGCGGAACGTGTCGGGCAGGGAGCGACGCAATCGGCCGACAAGCAGGCTCTTGCCGATGCCGGAAGGACCGACCAGGAGCACGGCTGGGTGGCGATTGTCGATGGCGTAACGCAGTTTGAGCATGGCCGTTTGATGAGTTTCGGCCGGAAAGAAAAACTCCTCCGAAGCGCTGTCGCGAAAAGGCTTTTCCCGCAATCCCCAGTAGCTCTCGTACATCGTCGCACCTTATGCATGGGCCGGCGAAGACTGCGAAGTCTTGCCGCGGCTGTGGACGGCTCGATCAGTTTTACTGCGCAGGATCGCCGAAACCGGCTTACCGACTGGACTTTTGCAAATTGTGGTGACAAGTTCTCGTCCGCCTTGGAAGAGGGTTATGGTGAGGGCAATTAGCTGCGAAAACGGCTTGCCGTGATTGCCCACCTTCACCAAGCCCTCACCCGCTGCCCCTCTCCCAGAGGGAGAGGGGAGCAGTTTGCAAAAGTCCAGTTACTGACTTTACGCACACTCACAAAGCTGCGTACCCCAGTTTTCCCAGCTTCTTATCCTGCGCAGTAAAATTAGGCGCCGGGCGCGAAGTTCTCGATAATGTAGGTTCGCGGCCGCGTCGTCGGCGAAGGGCTTGGCGGTTGGGCGAGATGGGCTTCCCGGCCTCGGCGGGCGTCGCGAAGGAAGAACAGGACGTCGCAAGCGGCGGCCAGGTCCGTCTCATCGGCGGTTCTCCGCGGAGCCGGGG
>JAAZNR010000251.1 GCA_012798155.1 Thermogutta sp.
GCCTGCTCGGGCAGGTGATCCCATTTGCCGTCCACAAGCTCCTCGAAGCTGCGAATCGTCTCCGACAGCGGCGTGACCTCGCCCGGCTTTCCAGTAAACGCCTCCGCCACCAGGAACGGTTGCGAAAGGAATCGCTCGATCCGCCGTGCGCGATGCACCACCAACTTATCTTCTTCGCTCAATTCCTCCACGCCCAAGATGGCGATGATGTCCTGAAGTTCGCGGTAGCGCTGAAGGATGCGCTGCACCCTTCGGGCAATGGCGTAGTGCCGCTCGCCCACGAATTGCGGATCCAGCAAGCGGCTGGAAGAAGCCAGCGGATCCACCGCCGGATAAATGCCCTTTTCGGCGATCGAACGTTCGAGGTAGATGAAGGCGTCCAACTGTCCGAAGGCGGCCGCCGGGGCGGGGTCGGTGGGGTCGTCCGCCGGTACGTACACGGCCTGGACCGACGTGATCGCGCCCCGCGAGGTCGAGGCGATGCGTTCCTGCAAGGCCCCCATTTCCGTCGCCAAGGTCGGTTGATAGCCCACCGCCGACGGCATCCGCCCGAGCAAGGCGGACACCTCGCTCCCGGCCTGCGAAAAACGGAAGATGTTATCGATGAAGAGGAGCACGTCGGCGCCGGTGGTGTCGCGGAAGTACTCGGCCATGGTGAGAGCGGAAAGGGCCACCCGCAAACGCGCCCCGGGCGGCTCGTTCATCTGTCCGAACACCATGCAGGTCTGCTCGATTACGCTGCGACCGGTATTGCCGATCTTGGCTTCCTGCATCTCCAGCCAAAGGTCGTTGCCTTCGCGGGTCCGCTCGCCGACGCCGGCGAAGACGGAGAAGCCGCCGTGCGAGCTGGCGATACGGGCAATCAATTCCGTCAAGATGACCGTCTTCCCCAATCCCGCGCCGCCGAAAAGCCCGGCCTTTCCCCCGCGGACGAAGGGCGTCAAGAGGTCGATCACCTTGATGCCCGTCTCGAAGATTTCCACTTCCGTGGAAAGCTCGGTCACATCCGGCGAATCCCTGTGGATGGGCCAGAACTCGTCGGCCTTGACCTCCCCGCGGTCGTCGATCGGCTGCCCCAGGAGGTTGAACACCCGTCCCAAGGTCGCCTTTCCGACCGGGACCTTGACCGGCCCTCCGGTATCCAGGCACTTCATTCCGCGGACCAATCCGTCCGTGGTCCCCAGCGCGACGCATCGCACGCGGCCGCCGCCGAGGTGCTGCTGGACCTCGCCGGTCAGGTCGAGCCGGATGCCCTTGTAGTCCTCGCGGACAACCACGGCATTGTAAATCGCCGGCAATTGATGCTCGGGAAACTCGGCATCGAAAATCGAACCGATGATTTGCGTCACGCGACCGTAACTCGGTTCCTTGGGAGCTTCGACGCCGCTCGTCTTCACGGTTTGGGCCGGAGTGGTTGTCATTGCTTTGCCTCAAAAAACGTTCTGGGAACCGGGCCGGATGGGCCGTGCACCCGCTTCCGCCGCGATCGGACCGGAAAAGCCGCAATCGGACCGGAAAAATGGTACGCGGTGCTACTCGGCTTGCAACGCCTCGGCTCCGCTGACGATCTCCAAAATCTCCGAAGTAATCTGCGTTTGCCTGGCGCGGTTGTAGGCCATGCTAAGGTTGGCAAGCATCGAATCGGCGTTTTCGGTAGCCGTCCTCATGGCGATCATCCGCGCGATCTGCTCCGCGGCCGCCGACTCCAAAAAGCAGCGGAACAAACGGATCTTGAACGTGAACGGTACGATCTCTTCCAAGATGCTGTGCGGCGAGGGGAGAAAGTCGTATTCCGGGCGGTGAAGGCCGCCGTTCTCCTCCTCCGCCGGTGCTTGGTAAGGCAACAGCGTCTCCACGACGGGATACTGCCGACTGACGGATTCCAGTTTCGTGTAGGCCACATCCACGCGGTCGATGCGCCCGCCGAGGAAGTCTTCCATGTAACGCCGGGCCAACACTTCCACGTCGGCGAAGGCGGGCCGGGTATCGAAATGAAAATACCTCTCGTCCACCGGCAACCTGCGGAACCTGAAGGCCGATACCCCCCGCTTGCCGGATACCTCCACGCTCAGCTTGGCATACTCTTCTTCCAGTTGCTTGCGCCGCAGCACCGCCAGACGCATGACCGAGGAGTTGTATCCCGCGCAAAGACCGCGGTTGGAGGTCAGCACCAACAGCACGGCTTGCCGTCTCTCGGACCGGGCTTGCAGCAAGGGGTGCGTCACCTCCGTTCCGCTCGCCGCGAGGTGCCCCAAGAGTGCGGTCAATCGATCCGCGAAGGCCGATCCGGCCGCGGCACGATCCATGGCCCGCTTGAACTGAGCCGTCGATATCAATTCCATCGTCCGCGTAATCTTGCGGATATTCCGCACGGAACGACGGCGTCTATCCAAAACCTTGGTTTTTCCCATGGCTGCCTAGCTCGAAATCAATGCTCAGGCCAGCGCCGCGGCCGGCTCACGCTTTTGCGCTTGCGCGAAACCGCGGTTGAACTCCTTCAGGGCCTCGATCAGCCGCGTCTCGTCCTCAGCGCTCAGTTGCTTGCTGTCCGTAATGCTCTGCCATACGGCCTGATACTTTTCGTGGAAGTGGGCCAAGAATTCCTTTTCCCACCGTCGCACCTCCGTAACGGCCACCTGATCCAAAAAGCCTTTCGTTCCGGCGTAGATGACCGCGACCTGATCCGTGACGTGCATCGGCTGATACTGGCCCTGCTTGAGTAGTTCCGTCATGCGATATCCGCGGTCCAGGCGGGCTTGGGTGGCGGGATCCAATTCCGTCCCCAACTGGGCAAAGGCCTCCAACTCGCGAAATGCGGCGAGGTCCAAACGCAGCCCCCCGGCCACCTTCTTCATCGCCGGCACCTGAGCCTTGCCGCCCACCCGAGAGACCGAGATACCGACGTTCATCGCGGGGCGCTGACCGGCGAAGAAGAGGTCGGGCTGCAAGTAGATTTGGCCGTCCGTGATCGAGATCACGTTGGTCGGAATATAGGCCGAGACTTCGCCTTCCAGCGTTTCCACGATCGGCAAAGCCGTCAACGACCCGCCGCCCAGTTCGTCGCTGAGCTTGGCCGCCCGTTCCAGCAAGCGGCTGTGGCAATAGAAAATATCGCCGGGATAGGCCTCGCGTCCGGGAGGACGCCGCATCAACAGCGACAATTGCCGATAGGCCTGGGCCTGCCGGGTCAAGTCGTCATAGATGGCCAGGGCGTGGCGTCCGCTATACATGAAATACTCGGCCATCGCACAACCGGCGTAGGGAGCAATGTACTGCAACGGCGCCGGAGAGCTCGCCCCCGCCACGATCACGGTCGTGTACTCCATCGCCCCATGGCGGCGCAGCGTATCGATGATTTGAGCGACGGTGGAGTCCTTCTGTCCCACCGCCACGTAGAAGCACTTGACCCCGGTCTCCTTCTGGTTCAGGATCGTGTCGATGCAAATGGCGGTTTTGCCCGTCTTACGGTCGCCGATGATCAATTCCCGCTGGCCGCGGCCGATGGGCGTCATCGAGTCGATGGCCTTGATGCCGGTTTGCAGCGGTTCGTTGACCGGTTGACGCTGGGCCACGCCGGGAGCGGGGCTTTCCACGGGCCGCACCTCCGTGGTCGCGATCGGTCCCGCCCCATCCAAGGGGTTGCCCAAGGGATCGATGACCCGCCCCAGAACCGCCTCGCCCACCGGCACGCTGAGCAGCCGGCCC
>JAAZNR010000252.1 GCA_012798155.1 Thermogutta sp.
CCCAGGTTGCAGCCCGCCGTACCGAACGAGAGCACCGCCGTTCCCGGATAAAAGTGATTGAGGGGCTTTTTCTCGATCGGGTCGATGCAGAAGCCGGTGCTGCGGCCGTAAGTGGTGAGTACGATTTGGCCGCCCTGATTCTGCCGCACGAAACAGAAGCCGCGCTGTCCTTCGGCCAGGGCGCACGCCCGAGGGCAAAGGTCGCAGACCAACCTGCCGTTTTCCTCGTGCCACCAACCGCCGGGCTTGATCCCCTGATCGTCCGGCGGAGATGGGGGTGGATCGGTGATGCGCCGGCTCATGGCAAGACCTCCGCGGTCGGTTTGGAGGAGGGCGGCAAGGGCGAAAGGCACGGGCGGCACCGGTCCGGGTGAGCCGCCGGTTTCGCCGTTTCCGCTACATTCTATTGTAGGGCGCTCTTGCAGATCGGCCTACCATGCCGCCGGCTTTCCGACCCGCCGGAGATTCGCCGCGGCGGCAGGCAGTGATCCTGCTACAAGAGGCGGTGATCCCGCTAAAACAGACAATGATCCCGCTAAAAGAGGCGATGATCTTACAAGAAGAGGCGATGATCCCACTAGAAGAGCAGGATCAAGAATATGCCGGCGGCCGTGGGGACGGCGAAGGCCTGGGCGACGTGGCGGCCCAGCTTCCACCCGCCCAGGATGCCCGCAAAGGCCGACTTGAGCAGCATGTTCGCGATCACCGCGACCACCAGGTAACGCCAACCGTCGGCCAAGATGTCCTGATCGGTGGAGGCCAGCCGAGCGAACGACAGCGTGATCGCGTCCATGTCGTGCAATCCGGACAGAAATGCCAACACGAACAGGCCGCGATCCCCCAGGCCGTCCTTGACCGCGGCCAAGAGGAACAACACCAAGGCGTAGGCGGCGGCGAAAAGGATCGCCGTCCGCAAGTGCGTGGGGTTCTTGGCCTCGGCGGTCAGCGGGGGGGTCTGTCGGGCCTGCCGCCAATAGCTCAGGGCGGGTAGCAACGTCGCCGCGGCCATGACTAGCATGGGTGCCGCCGATCGCACGAAAAACTCCTGGTTGACCACCAGCATCTCCAAGAACACCCGCCCGAACATGACCGTCGAGGCCAAGAGGATGATGACCGTACCGGCGGAGAGGAGATCGTGATTTTCCTTGACTTGCCGCGCGGCGCTGATGGTGGCGGCGGTGCTGGAGACCGCCCCGCCCAGCAATCCGCCGAGGAGCACCCCGGCCCCCTGCCCCACGAACTTGTAGGCGATGTAGCCGCCCAGGCTGATGGCCACGATGAGCACCACCATCAACCAGACGTTGAACGGCCGGATGACGCCATACGGATCGACCGGCGTGTTGGGCAGCACCGGCAGGATGATACACGAAATGAGCACGAACTGCATGATGGCGCGGAGGTCCTCGGCCCCCAATTGGTCGGAGAGGCGGTGCATCTCGGGCTTGAATTGGAGGAGCACCGCGATCACGCCGCCCACCACCACGCCGATCTCCATCCGCGCCAAGACGAGCAAGGCCCCCACGCCGTACATCAGAATCGCCGCCACGCTGGTGGTAATGCCGGGATCGGGTTCCTTTTGACGAATTCTCAGCCATTGTGGAAAGAATAGCAGTCCGAGCAGAGCCAGCAGGGCGGCCGCCGGCACCCAGGCCCCAAGCATCTTGCCGATGATCGCGAAGACGCCGCCCGCCAAGGTGATGAGGGGAAACGTCCGCAGGCCGGGCATCCCCGCCTCCGTTCGCTCACGTTGCAGACCGACGAGAAACCCCAAAAGCACGCACATGCCGAGACGCAAGAAGATGCCGCTCAAGTCCGCGCTCTCCGCGGAAAGCAACGGGGCGAGCCAGTGGGGCACGAATTCTTGCGGGGGCATGGGCGATGATCGGCGTTTGCCGCACGGTCTGGAGCGTCGGCGCCGGAAATGCAGGCGGCGCGGCGGTGTCGCGGTCTGCCGGCCGAGCGACCATCCAAGTATAGCCCATGACGCCGCCGCCGGACCGATCTGCCCGCAAATCAGTTCGCAAAACGGCTTCCCGCTCGCCGCAAGGTAGGATTCATTAGGGCTTCCGGCGTAAGGAACCCCGCATGGAATGAGCCCCGCATGGTTCGGTCCATACTGCAAGAACTTTCCGGGAGACGTCCAGCGTGCCGGCCGTATCGCACAATTCACCCTTCACTGCCCGCGTGGAACCCGCGGCCCGCGATCCCTGGGTCGTGCTCATGCCGGTCTTCAACGACCAGTCGGCGGCGGAGAGCACCGTCACCGCCTTGCATGACGTGCTTTGCGATGAAGCCGGAGCCGGCAGGCTGGATCACCGCGTAATCCTGGTTTTGGCCGACGACGGATCCTCGCAACCGCCGGCGCCGCCGAACCTCCCCCCTACGTCCGTGATCGACGAAATCCGCGTGCTCCGACTGCGCCGGAACTTGGGACATCAACGGGCGATCGCGATCGGCCTGGCCTACATCGCCGAAAACATCCCCTGCCGTGGCGTGGTGGTCATGGATTGCGACGGCGAGGACAATCCCGCCGATGTACCCCGCCTGATATCTCGCGCCGAAGAGGAGGGGATGACGAAGATCGTCTTCGCGCGGCGGCGGCGGCGTGCCGAAGGGCCGGCCTTTCGCCTGGGCTACTTGGCGTATCGGGCACTGTATCGGGTGTTGACGGGGCGTTCCTGGCGGGTGGGCAATTTCAGCGTCATTCCGCGGCGGCACCTGGAAAGCCTGACTGCCGCCTGGGAGATCTGGAATCACTACGCCGCGGCGGTCTTCAAGACCCGGCTACCCTGCTGCGAGGTCCCCGCCGATCGCGTGCGGCGATCCTCCGGCAGGTCGGGGATGGGGCTGACGGGGCTGATCCAGCACGGCCTTTCCGCCCTGTCGGTGCACGCCGAGACCGTCGGCATTCGCTTGCTGCTCGCCGCCACGGCCTGCATCGCGGCGGCCTTCGCCGTGCTGATACTCGTGATCGCCGTGCGATTGCTCACTCCCTGGGCGATTCCCGGCTGGGCCACCTCGGCCGCCGGTTTGGCCTGCGTGATGATCGTGCAGGGATTCCTCCTCTCCGTCCTGTTCTGCTTCATGACGTTGGCCGGACGGCAGGGCACGACCTTCATTCCCATCCGCGACTACCGCTGGTTCATCGGCGAAGTGATTCGCCATCTCCCGACAAGCCCCGCCGCAGCCTTTAAACCAATACCCCTCTCCGACGTGGCAATGTGGCCGGCCGCCGAGCCGCCGATCTCGGTTTGATTGTCGGAAAAATTGGTTTGATTGTCGGGAAAAGATGTATCGGAAAGGGATATCGGGGTTGCCCTCCGCGACACGGGACCGTTGAGCGTCCTCTATCACCGGCCGAACGCAAGCGCGCCGCAATCACGCACGACCGCCGCATCGCTCACGGAGTCGCTTGCGATTATTCGGCCTAATGGCGGGGCGAAACGCACTCAAGGTTGGGAGCTAAGGGACCGTAAATAAATAACCTATTCAATTGCGCCTTGGTCGGATGGTGTAGTTCCAGTCGCCGTGGAACTTGTGGCGCGTGAGCCGCACTTGGTTCAGTTCCTCGTCGGAGACTTTTTTGCCTGACGGATAGTCCTTGGAATCCAG